>JBHLOD010000067.1:0-6845 GCA_048940825.1 Promethearchaeota archaeon
GTCACTGGCTGTCTGCTATGGCTTTGTCAAGCCGTTCAACGACCCCATCGATGTCTTCTTTCGTGATGACATAGCTCGGTGTAAATCTAACCACGTTCTGACCAGCACCCAGAATCCAGAGCTTCTGTTTCTGTACTGCGTTCTTGAGTATGCGGTCTCTCAGCTTCGGAGCCTTCTCCTTGGATTTCTTGTCTTTCACAAACTCCATGCCAGCCATGAGACCGATGCCCCTGACATCTCCAACAACCTCATATTTGTTCTTCAATTCGTTGAGCTGCTTTTTGAGGTAGGCGCCCCGTTCGGCGTTACTCTTCAGGAAGCCGCCAGCTTCAATGTGTTTCAGATTCCACAGTGAAAGAAGTGACATCTTGGGCTCTGCAGAGAAGGTTTCAGAATGACGAGCCCCGGCTGTGTACATCGGTGCAGGGCCAATAGATGCGCCCATCGGATATCCGCCACCGAGTGCCTTCGCCATGGAGATGAAGTCAGGAACAACACCGTGATTTTCAACAGCAAACCACTTGCCGGTGCGTCCCATGCCGGCTTGAACCTCGTCAGACATGAAGAAAGCGTCACATTCCTTTGTGACCTCATACATTCCTTTCACCGCCTTGGCAGGCGGGACAATCAGTCCACCCTCGCCGCCAATGGGTTCCATTACGGTGGCAGCGATGTCATTACCCTCGACCTGTAACGCATACCTCAGGGCTTCAACGCACTCTAGGTTACAGTCTTCAACCTCCTGCCCGTAGGGACAACGATAGCAGTACGGATAGAAGACTCGAATCACATCCACACCCTGGGGAAATCCAGATTTGTGTTTGGAGTTGGTCGAAGTTAGTGCAAGAGCATAGCCAGTTCTGCCATGAAATGCAGGCCTGAAGGCTACGAATCTACGTCGACCTGACAGGTCCATAGCAGATTTCATACAGCCCTCTACTGCCCGGCCTCCAGAGGTTGTGAATACAACACGCTTCTTGTGATCGCCTGGACTGATCTGAACCAACCGCTCTGCAAGAAGAGTCTGAGGAATGGCATCAAAGTCCATACCGGGGAATTCATGGATGACATCGTTGATGCTCATTTCGAAGTCAAGAAACGGTTTGTACCGTAGTCCGAGCGCTCGGACTGCTACACCGCCTGTGACGTCAAGGTATTCTGTTCCTTCGATATCGTAGATTTTGATTCCTTCTCCTCTTGTATGGTCAAGACAGCCGTACACATCTCTGTCCTGAGTAGTGATAGCTAGAGCTTCGGCTGCTCTCTTCTTCCAGTAGTCGTTCGTCATTTTACCAGATTCTATATTGTCGAATCCCAGTTCTCTTAGAAGCTGGATATGCCTGTCATCCATAGTATATTCACCACCACTGCAAACGCGTCGCTCGGTGTGACACTCCATTATCTAGCTTCCGGATACGGCGTGCCCACCACAAACTGGAATCCCGTACAGAAAAAGGCGTGAATGGGCGACTCTGACTCTCAGACTCGCCCTTTCAATAGTACTCTATTCTCTAGTCTACTTGACAACGTAGAGTATAGCACCGATGATGACAAGAATGGCTCCGATGTCACCACCAAAGATGTACATCAGGATGCCCAAGATCAGTAGCACAATCCAATTGTTGTCGAACTTCAGTGCTGGAATGTCGACAGCTCCACTTGTGGCAAGTACAATGAGCGAGAGCAGGATTAGGATTGCTCCAGTGACCAGACTTCCGATGAAACCTACAAGGCCCACTCCCGGTAAGAGCACAAAGCTCATGTTCAAGGCAATGAGAATCCCAAAAAGAAGTCCTACAATACCTCCTAGGAGGACTAGGAGCTGTCCAATTTTCTTCAAATCAGCCATTTGTTTTTTCTCCTTGAATCAACTCTTGGTAATCATCAATATCCCAGCGATTAGAATCATTAGACCAGCAAGTGTCCCTGCGTTCATCAACCAGCCGATAATGTCGAAGCTGACCTGGCGGAGTACAACGATGATGGCTATGAATCCGAAAATCGCCAGAAGACCGCCGTTCTTTGCTATCCTCCAGTAGACATAACCGGAGGCGTCGACAGCTAGAACAACAATCAGTATGAGCGTAATCGCCAAGACCGTTTCGATGACGCCCTCGAATATTCCACCCAGCGCTAGACTGACTCCACCGACGAGCATTTGAAATGCATATACGAGTAGAACCACTGCACCGAGGAGGGTGAAGCCTTGCGCGGCACCTTCTGCTTTACATCCCATTCTATCATGACCTCAATTAAATGCTCAATGACGGGGATGCGTTCAGGCAAGAACGCCCACATCAGTCAAGCCTCGGGCACTGGGTGGCTAATGATAAAAGTATCGCTCAACTGGGACTATTCTGGACGCTCTGCCAGCGTAATACATAGGATTGTATTCGATGACTTGGCAAGTTTCTGCGTGTCAAAGTAAACTGGGGTGACCATAACGCGATACCAATATGAAGGGAGCAAGTCATCTGACCGTCCTGTAAGGCTCGAAAGGACCGAAGGGCATGTCATTATTGATGGCAGAGCGTATCCAGCCAGAGAACTGATAGAAGCACTGGCGCAATCTGGATACAGCGAGGTAACAGCCGTTGGAGACTCGCTCATGGTCGGCAGGAAGCGAATTACCCCCATCTTCAAGTCTAGACAGGATCGGGCGATGGCCAGTCTTTGTCATGGGAGCCTAGCGTTCTGCTGTCCCGTTTCACGCAGATGCGCCGAACGAGATCGTGCTCTGGAGATGTTGGGGCTTACTCCAGATGAGTATGGTCGATTGAAGGACGATGCTCACATGAGATTCATTGACTCTGCCAAGGGACTGTCCTATGGCGAGGAAAATCGAGGCTATGACGAACGACGGTATAGAATGGCTAACGAGCCTGCATCAGATAGAGGCTACGGTTCTGATGAATATCGCAGGGATTTCGATACGTATGATCGCTCAACACATCCACATAATAGAGGTCAAGAGAGGACTTCCGACCCATGGATGCGAGATCACGATTCATCACAGATTATGGACCGGTCCTCAAGATATACGGAGCACGAACCGGCAGATTCGTATGCGGACCTGAGCAATCTCTTCGTGGATGACCACGGTTCTCAGGGAGGCCTTGCATCTGCCCCTACTTGTGGAATTCGCTCCGGCGAGAATGTTGAGGGACTTGGAGCACTTTTTGCCCAAGGAGAACTGAGTCCGTTCAGTACGGAATCTGATGACAGAGAGAGTAGGACTTTCTGTTTCTCATGTGGCAGAACATTTCGCGCAGACACAAAGGTATGTCCGTGGTGCGGAGTTCCACAATGAGTTCCGATAGCTAGTAGTTGCCTATTGCGCTTTCACGTCTTGTAGAGTAGTCACCCGGATAGCTAAAAGTGGTGCTCACACGGTCAATTCCAGCGTCCTTTGCCAGCGCCTTCAACTCCAAGAGCTGCTCGATAGAAGAAACTCCCCAGCGAAACAGCGTAGCCATCCCGCCCCGGCGCTGAAACTCATTCGTGAAGTACAAAGACTCAACGAGTTCGTCATATTCACTTGAGCCCGGAGTAGGGATTATGGGACTCCATGGATACAGGTTGATCAGTATGTTTCCCGTAATCTCGAGTATGCTCTTGTAGTCGTACCCATATTGGCCCCGTGCACCTTCAGAGAATCCGGTTTCCGGGTCCAAAAGGACTTCGACGGACAATCTCAATGGAGTTTCTCTTTCTACCTTCTCATCTACATCTCGGGCTGCCTCTTGCAGGTGTTTCAGTGCCTCGTTGACCTTTGCAGCTCTCCAATCGTGCCACTTCGCATGATTCTCCTCGCTTTCAGTGATGTATTCATATGTCAGACGACTTGGTTCTTGATCGACAATGGGGGCGAACTCGTTCCTGCATCTATCGCAGAAACAAAAGTGATCACGAATGAAGCCGGCGCCGAATAGCAATATCTCATCAATGGGATAGGACCCCAACTCACCCACAAGTTCTGCACCATACTCCCAGAACTCGTTCCTATTGGGGCATATTTGGTGAGGCATGGACTCGCCGCGAGGAGCAAGGGTATGATACTTGGGGTCCTTTGCGAACCAAGCATCAGTGTAGAAGTCCATGCTCGCAGCAGTGTGAATGTCCAAAGTACTTGACAGAGCGACAAGATCCTCGAAGAGCTGTGTGTGTTCTTCTGTCACTGGTGCTGTCCGACTTGGGTACATTGCATGACCTGACGGACCTTTGCCGACGATTCCAATCGATTCCATGTAGGAAGCATAAGTGGAAATGAATTCCTTCGCAGACACTTCGATTTCGATGGGCCTCAGGAGAATGAGAGGCTTATGTAGGAAGAATTCCCTAAAGTTCGGCATTTTTTCAACTCCGCCGTCAATGACTTGTCTGCGGCAGTCCTCTAGCGGTTGACTCGTCGCACGCTATAAGAATTTCTTCGACTTGTATATTCACCTGATGTGTATCTCCACTTCCTTATATTTGGTTCAGAAGAATTGGTCCAGAGTTGTGAAACCTAGCAGTTCCTGGAAGTCGATCCCTACGGAATCAAGAACCTGTTCAAACACTGAACGAAGCGTATCGATGTACTTATCTTTATCCAACCAGTAGCTCTCCTCCCGGGCTATTTCAACCGGCATTACGCCATCGCCACCCTTTGTCTTGATGTACTCCACGATGGTCCCGGGAGGAACGTCAAACCCACGATTCTGAAGCATCTCAGCCGCTCGTACATGCTGCGGTTTCGACATGCCGTACTCTGAGAGTCGCTTGGTGACCTGAACTCTGAACGCCAGTTCATCAGGAGAGTAGGGTTCGCTCTTGCCCTCCAGTCGATCAATGGCACTGTTGACGATTTCCCGTATCTCACCCTTGGCAGTTTCGAAGCCCTCTGCACTGTCTACTTTGCTTAGAACATCCAGCATCTGACGGAACGCATCTTGGACAAAGTCCGGCGTGTTTCGCTTCTTTCCGCTTAGCCCCTTGACTTCTACCCATCCAGACTTGTAGACTCCAATGTAGTTCTTCTTTCTATCAGACAAAGCCACATACTTGAAGGTCTTCTCAACTTCAAGGTCAATCCCAAGCTCCTTCTGCGACCAACTAACCAGCTGCTTTTGTTGTTCCTCAGTCGGATCATCGAGAAAGACCGAGTCCGTATCTCCATACAAGACACGGACACCCATCGATTCTGCCTTTTCCTTGGTTTTGATGATTGCATTCCTGCCATATGCGGTGACACTTTCTGCCGCGGGCATGCAGAACAGCTCGAAATGTTGTGCACCTGTCACGCCGTAGGACGCATTGAGAAAAACCTTGAGTGCTTTCTCAACTACTCCAAACCAATTCCGTGTTGCTTCGTCAAGCGAATCGTCCTTGCTCTTGGGTTTGAACCATTTGACTCTCGTATCTCTAAAGAAGCCGATTGTTTGGCTGATCATGCCTTTTCTTTCGGTACAGACCCAGTGGTCCGTTTCGGGAACATGGTTCTTCGAGTCAGACCTGCAGGACTCATGAGGACAATCTATGGTTTCGTAGCTAATATTGTGGTGCTTCATGATGGTTGGATATAGACTGGCAAAGTCAAGCACTGTTGCATTGAAATGGACCCCTGCAACAGGCTCAATCACAATCGCACCCTTGAAGCTCTTATCTTTGATGACAGCTTCCGTCTGGGCCTCAGCCGACTTCACACTATCAATGTCAATTCGGCGTGGAATCAGGTATCGCTGTGACCTATGCTCCTGTCTGAACATGGATTGAATCCATGACGAGATGTACAGTCGGGTGACATCTTCCATAGAGAGTCGAGAGATTCGCATTAGTAGCACGATGAGACGTAGTAGAAGGTTGTTGTCGAAGGTCGTGAGTCGCAGAGTCAGGTTCGCGTCCCGCCAACAGTAGTGGGCTAGCTCATAGTACGGTAGCGAGGATATCTCACCGCTCAGCTCGAGCTTCCCCACACCGAGAAGTCCTTGCACTATCGACTCTAGATTGAATTGCTCATACGCTCCTGATAGTGCGTATAGACGGATTGACGGGTTCTTCAAGAAGCGATACATGTCTACATGCACACCTCTTTGAAGAAGTGCGACATCCCTGCCCAAGTAGATTGGACAGTGTTTCGCCATGTCGATGCCCAGTTTCTCGGCACGATGATAGAGGTAGTTCAAGTCAAACGCATCACCAACGAAGGTCAACACAATCGGGTAGGTATCTAACCTCTTGAACGCCTCGACAAGCATCTCCCTCTCATCTTCAAAATAGACAATTTCCATCTCTGATGGATAGTCTTTGCCCCTTGAGCCTTCTTCTATTCCTGAACGTCTTAGCAGGAAACACTTCTGAAAGCCTTCATTGTCTGACAGTCCAATTGCGGTCACTGCGTATGGTGCAGTCCTAGCATCCGGGACGCGATTCTTTACCGGCGTGTAGACTTCAATGTCGACTGCAATTCGGCGGATATCTGGAACTTCGGTAAAGAGCATCGGAGCAAACTCAGAAATCATTCTCTCTCGACCCTCTTCAGTCCCAATTGCCTGTTTGAACTCATCAAGCAATCTAATGTCAAGCTCCGGGTAACTGAGAACCAGCTCTCCATTCTCGATTCTATAAGGGAGCCCAGACACAATATTGCGATCATAGCTGTAGCAATTGCGGTAGCGAATAGCGGCCTCCCAAGCGTGGCTTATGGTCGCACCCTCAGTCCTCTCCACAAGTCTGTCTCTGATTGACCCAACAGAACCCCCTATAGACAGAGGGTCACTGGCAATCACCTTGGTCATAGTCACAGTTTCATCACGCAGGAGATCTGTGAGCTCGATGGATTCTGAGCGAACATATCCTCCATGGCT
>JBHLOD010000068.1:0-6810 GCA_048940825.1 Promethearchaeota archaeon
TGCCAGAGTTGTGAGGGTGGAGCCAGGGCTTGACTTCCCTCTGTTCTGTCGCAACTGCGAAGACGCACCTTGTATTGGCTCCTGTCCGGAGGGGGCGCTTAGCAGGACATCAAAGGGAGTCGTGATAGTGAACAACAAGAAGTGCAAGGGACATGGCGCCTGCATCGCTGCATGTCCCTACAATGCGATTCACTTGAATCCGGATACTCAGAAGGCTATCAAGTGCATCCAGTGCGGCAGGTGCGTGGAGCGGTGCCCAGTGAACGCAATTTGGACTACAACGGACGAAGAGATGCAGAAGAATGATTCAGACGGACGGCTTGCAGGGCACTATGAGAGAAACAAGGCCGAGATCTACAGCAGGGGGGAATTCTCATGATCAAGGGAATAGGTGGAAGCATCGTCTGGGTAGACCTAACTAGGGGGGAGATAGAAAAGCGACCAGTCGAGGAAGATATGGTCAGACAGTATCTTCTCGGAGCTGGATATCTATCGAGGATAATCTTCGACATGGTCCCGGTGGGCACAGACCCTTTGTCACCTGAGAACGTCCTTGGAATTGCGACGGGGCTTCTCACAGCGTCGATGTTTCCGCAGGCGTCGCGTCATGTCGTGGCGGCACTGTCCCCACTTACTGATGTTTGGGGAGAGTCCCACGCGGCCGGATTCTGGGGGCCAGAGTTGAAACTGGCGGGTTACGACGCAGTAGTATTCACTGGTGCCTCTTCAGACCCGGTGTATCTCAATATTGAGAATAACAAGGTCGAGCTCCTTGACGCCGATGAGATTTGGGGAACATCTGTCTTTCAGACAGATGATTGGATTCGAGAGAAGCACGACAAGCAGTCTAGAGTACTCTCAATCGGTCAGGCAGGAGAGAATCTTGTAAGATTCGCTGCAGTGATGAACGATCGGGACAGAGCATCTGCGAGGTCCGGGCTCGGTGCTGTAATGGGCGCGAAGAAGCTGAAAGCGGTATCTGTGAGAGGAACTGGGAAGATCGTGGTGGCAGACCCGCAGAACTACCTGAAACAGATGGACATATTCTATGAGCGCATGTTGGCCAACCCCTTCACTGAGGAGAGGGCGAAGTACGGTACGACAAACTTGGTTGAACTCATGGATCACATAGGCAGGCTACCCAGCTACAATATGAAGCAGGGCGTCTTTGAGGGTTATGAGAAGATCAGCGGAGAAACCATTACACGGAAGTATTTAGTGAAACCACGCTCGGACTGGAGCTGCTTGCAGAGATGTGGTAGATACACGAGAGTGAAGGATGGCCCCTACAAGTACATAGGCGGGTCTCCCGAATTCGAGTCCCAGTCATCACTTGGTTCTCGGTGTGGGAATGACAATATTGAGTCCGTGCTCTACTCGCACCATCTTTCTAACCTCTACGGCATGGATACAATCTCTCTTGGTGGCACAATCTCTTGGGCAATGGAAGCTTGGGATGAGGGCCTCCTCACAGAGGAAGATACTGGGGGAATTGACCTCTCTTGGGGAAATCACGAAACTGTCGTCAAGTTGACTGAGATGATTGCACTAAGAGAGGGATTCGGTGATGTCCTAGCTGAGGGGAGTGCGAGAGCCGCTGAAAAGATTGGTCGCGGTACTGAAAAGTTCGTGATGGCTGTAAAGAAACAGGAAATGGCAGGACAGGAGCCCAGGGCGCAGAAGTCCATGGGCCTAGCAGCAGTCACTGCAGCACGGGGAGCAGATCATCTCTACTCATTCCCGGTTCTTGACGAAGCTGGATTTGATGACGAAATCAAGGAGCGCTTCGGAGAGCAGTACCTTCCTGAGATGGCTGATCGATTGAACCCCAAGTACAAGGGCATTATGGTGAAAGAATGCGAGGACTTCATGGTAGTTGTAGAAAGCGTGGGACTATGCAAGTATGGTACGCAGATTCCACCGGAGTTCTACTACGAAGACGTTGCTCTAGCTCTCAAGATTCACAATGGGCTTGAGTTCACTGTTGAAGAGCTTCAGACTATTGGTGAGAGGATTGTAAACTTGAACCGTCTCTTCAATGTTGCACGCGGAGTGACTCGAAGCGATGACCAGCTACCTGACCGACTCACAAAGGAGAAGGCCCCCAAGGGACCACCCAAGGGCCAAGTCGTCGAACTGGAACAGATGCTTGATGAGTATTATCAAATGAGAGGGTGGGACGTTGAAACGGGACTGCCTCTAAAGAGCACGCTTAAGCGCTTGGGCCTGCTGAAGGATGCTGAAGGAGTCATCTAGCAATGACAGAAGAAGGCACAGAACGGTTTCAGGCAAAGATGGATATCACAGTGGAGGACCACATAAAGACTGCAAGTTCAAAGCTTTTGTCGCTGGTACGAAAGCTCGAGCAAACTCTCGGAAAAGACAAGGCTCACCAAATCGTATCCGATTGGGCGGAACAGAACTCCATCAATGATGTTCGGAACGTAATAGAGTCATTAGAGAAACCGGTACAGGACTTCGAGGATGTCAAGGCACTTCTCAGACATTGGGTCAAGGAGCTGAATGACAACAACATCGAAACTGTTGAAATCGTAAAGGAAACCGCTGACAGATCATTCTGCCACGTGACTGAGTGTGTGTATGCGAAGGTATACAACGATCTAGGGGCTCCAGACATCGGATATCTGCTCCACTGCAAACATGATTTTGCCGCTGCACCAGCAATCCACCCTAATGTTGACCTAGATAGGACCAAGACTCTGATGGAGAAGCATAACTGTTGTGATTTCGAGTACTACTGGTCAAGCGACTAAAAGCAACGACTGCACGAAGTAGACTACCTCTCAGCAGTGGTCACTCATATGCAGCGCAGACATTGGTCACAGTATCCTTGACGCCATCCACCTTCCTAAGGGAGTCGACAACAAAGGAGCTAAGGGACTCAGGGGTCTTGAAGACGCCTTTGATGAGCAGGTCATAGGCACCATAGATTAGGTGAGCCTCTTCAACCTCATCGAGTTTTCTGACGCTATTTAGCACATCACGTGCCTTCGACGACTCAACTTTAGCCATTATGAAAGCGGTAATCACGAAATCCACCAGCTGCCAAGCAAAGACTGCTCTAGACTGTCTTTGAACAGATAAAACTGTTCCTTCTCAATAGAGGATGGGATCGCTTGCCGCAGACAGGCAGACCCAAATTTAGCGAAGATACAACAGAGAGAAGCCACCTTGTGCATGGAGAGTCAGCCATGAGTCTGAGAGAGGAACTTGAATCAGCAATGAGCGAACGACGTTTTCCACTTTGGGGCATCTCCGGCTCCGTCGTTGGCCTTGTGTTTGTGCTGGGTGCTCAGATTCCCTACACTGGAGAATATGGCGAGCCATTCTCAATGCTTAACCACTTCGTGTCTGAGCTCGGTGAGCTTGGAGTTTCAGAGTTCGCATTCTTGTTCAATTCAGGAATGATATTGGCTGGGCTGATCTTCATTCCTTTTATGATAGGGCTAGGCCTGCACATGGATAACATCGTTTCAAAGATTGCAGGTGCAGTGGGGGTCTTCTGCGCCGTGTCGATATTCTTCGTAGGGATATTCCCCATGAACTATATAGCTGAACATACCATGGCTGCCATGTCATTCTTCTTCAGCGGCATGATAATGGTAGGGCTCTGGACCATCGCCATTTTGCTTCAAAAGCAGGCAAAGATACACAAAGGCTTCTCTTTCGGAGGAGTCATTAATTTCGTGATTTTCCTTCTCTTCCTCTATGGTCCGTGGGAGTCAGTGGAAGATCTCTCCACTCGTCCAGATATCTGGATGGTGCCAACCCTCGAGTGGGGCATCTACTTTGCCATAGTCGGATACCTACTCGTGCTATCTGTCTTCGTCTGGAACAAGGAGAAACGCCACAGAGTCGCTCAGAGTCTATGACACGGCTTGAAAAGCTCAAGGCAACTCTGCTGCTAGCTTCGCCGCCTCTTCGGTAGGTATCGCAAGCAATGTTTCAGTCCTGTTTCCTCCGCCCTGTGCGAACGCGAAGAGTGTCTTCATCGCAACTTCAACGCTTGGGGCCTCAACAATCGTAACCCAGTCATATCGACCCATGGTGAAATAGGTATCAATGATCTTTACATCCATTGAGTTCGCTAGTTTCTGTGTGTCTTCTAGTGCCTTCTTCAGATCCTTTATACTCTTGATTCCTTGCTGCGTCAAGTTACCGAGTACTACAAATCTGGACATTCTCTCACCTCCTCTGGAATATGATAGACTCATCTAATACCTGAACTTCCTATTAAGCCTAATCAGAAACTGAGTCAGGGAAGACTTACTCCAGGTACAATGAAACGCGGCCGGGCAGCGCAAAACGTGCCTTGTTGTCAGGGTCGTAGTCGGCATTTGCGGAATCATGAACATGGACTTTCATACCAACTTCGGATTCCACGTACCTCGTTGATTCCCGCAATGCAGTTGCCTCATCCTTGGCACTCTTGGAGTGATCCCACAGACCATTCTCCTTCGCAATCCTATCCACTATGTTCTTGACTGCCTTGCTGCGCTTCCGGTAATCAGGATTGGACATCAGATGCTTCATTATCTCTCCGACTACTAGTGGCAGGTCTGCTTCGCGGATGCCATTCATTGCATCGAAAGTCCATTGAGGTGCCACGTAGATATGGACCTTCTCTGCTTTCTTGCCCCTCAGTAATTTCTTTATCTCGCGTATGTCGCGAACAGTGGAGTCCACTACATGAAACGCTAGTTCAGTGGACTTGTCAATCAGTTTCTTGTCGGCGACTGGCCAGTCTGCAAACGAAACGAAACCGTCACGTTTCATCTTGGACCAGAACTCCTCACAGAGGTGAGGAATCATTGGCGCAGCTATTCGCACCCAGATGTCGCACATGTAGGCCATCGTGCCTTCTCTCTCTTCTTTCGGGACCTCGGGGCGCTTCAAGTAGTGATTGGCCGACCGTATCATCTCAGACATCACTGCTAAGGCGTAGTCTCTTGGCTTGAAGCTGTCCAAGTAATGTGTGCAGGAATAAACAATTGAGTTGACTTTGGAGAGTAACCACTTCGTTGCGAAGGTAGGTTTCTCCTTCTTGGTATACACCCGCGGTGTCTTTGACGCGAACTTCTTCATGATGTTTGAGAACTGGTTCAGTCTGTTGCGTACAGCTGGAACATCACTCTCTCGATACTCCATCTGGCTTCCGGGTTCTGCTGCTGAAACCACATACGTCCGATAGACATCAGCCCCGTACTTCTTTGGAATCTCACCCAATGGTATGACATTCCCCTTGCTCTTCGACATCTTCCCCCCTTCCATGACCATATGCTCGTTTAGGCTGATGCATTTTATCCAGTGCTTCTTAGGGAATATTGCCGCATGGTGAAAGATTGCGAAACTCAGATGATTCGAGATGTGTGATGGCGAAGTATGTCTCTGGTCGTTTGGATACCAATACAGGAATTCCTCGCGCATAGATTTCAGCATGTCAGAAGGAACTGCTGTTTCCTCGGCCACATTCTCAATCTTCCCTCTACCCAGAAACACATAGTCAAAGAAGCTCGGACTCAGCTGCTCAGGTTTCAGTCTGTTCTGGGTTATCGTGTGTGAAATAGTGTAGAATGCCATGTAGATGGTTGAGTCAGAGAGGGCTTCTATAATCCATTCAGGATCGAATGGTAGTGGAGTCCCAATCCCTCTCTTGCGTGCACAGGGTCTCTGAGCCAACCAGTCAAACGTGGACTCAAACATAATCCGGAAGTTGTCAGGGACTATTTCCATGGAGTTGAGCGCATCCCACGCCAAGTCCTTCCATCCAGGGCTCTCATAGTCCAAGAACCACTGACCAGCCAAGACCGCGATCTGGACATCAGTACCACACTTGCAGGTAACCGGTCGCTCATCAGGTTCATAGAACACGTCCCCTCGATTCATGGCCTTCAGCCAGTCAACGACATCATCCTTCACCTCACTTACTTGCCGACCGGAGAACGGACCACAATTGTCCATCATGACTCCTTCATAGAACTCTGCCTTGTAGACTTCCTGAGTCGCCTCCTCCAGCTTCGCTTCGTCCTTCTGTGAACCGACACCTAGACGCTCAACCATATCCTTGGTCAGGAATTCGCTACCGCCCTCAATGGCAATCATCATGACAATCTCTATGCCACGAACCTCCTCTGCAGAGATACCATATTCCTTTAGCCCGGATGGGTCATCCCATAGGTCGCGCAAGGCAATGTAGTCATAGGGAGCATGGCCGGGGACTGAGTAAACTACTCCCGTGGCGTTGTCCACGTCCACGAAATCTGCAGGAAGAATCGGGATATCTCGTTCATCGTGAACAGTCTTGCATGACTTTCCGACAATCTTGGATCCACTGAATGTTTCTAGAACCTCGATCTCCTTCGCCTGTAGCTTCAGTTTCGTAGCGGCGGTGGACGACACAATCCAGTTCTCACCATTCACCTTCGCGCGGACATACTCTGCAGTCGGGTTTATCCACATATTGGTGATACCGAATGTTGTTTCTGGCCGCAAGGTCGCGGCAACAAGAAAGCCGTCCTCAAATGGGTATTTGATTCCTGTGAACTCCTTCACCTTGGCAGTAGTTCCACACAGCAGGTCGTCCTCACCGACAGGGTTTCCGCAGTTTGGACAATAGAGCAGCGGGTGAGATCCTTTCCGAACATAGCCCTTGTCCATAAGCTTCTGGTATTGCCAAGTGATGAACTGATTGTAGATATCATCGCCAGTTGTGAACTCGCGGCGCCAGTCAATGCTATATCCCAACGATTTGAAGTCTGCCGAGATAACCGCAGCAAAGAATCTAACAGT
>JBHLOD010000069.1:0-6711 GCA_048940825.1 Promethearchaeota archaeon
GTAGGTCAAAGATTCGCCGAGGGTGAGTATTTCTTGGTCGAGCTAGTGATGTCTGCAGACGTTTTCAATCGAGCGCTAGACATCCTTGAACCCAAACTCTTGGAAACTCAGAAGGCGGAGGAGAAAGGCACTATTGTGATCGGTACCGTCAAGGGAGACATTCACTACATCGGAAAGAACTTGGTCATTGCTTTCCTGAAGTCAAACGGCTTCGAAGTTCACGATCTGGGAGAGGACGTGGCCCCGGAGTTATTTGTGCAGAAGCTCAAGGAGAGTGGGGCGCCGATTCTCGCTTTAAGTGGACTCATAACAACGACTCACGATGTCATGCGTGAAACAATTGAGGCGCTGAAATCAGCAGGACTGAGGGACAAAGTAAGGGTGATGATCGGCGGCTGCGATGTGAACCAAGAGGTGGTTGACTACACAGGCGCTGATGCATTTGGCAGTGACGCAGTAAGCGCGGTGGAGATTGCGGGGCGGTTCCTAGCGGAACTAGGCTAGAAGTCTAGAAGTGAAGAAAGCACAGGAAGAACGGACTGAGTTGTGATTCTCTTGTCCAGCAGTCAAGAAACGAAGAAGCCTATCGACATCGGTTTTGAGAGGACATGCGATTGTCCACCGAATCACATCAACTGCCTGACAGCGAAAGAATGGATTCAGCACCAAATAGCTGTTTGGGAATTCTACTACGAGAAGAGAGATATTCGTGACAAGACGGTCCACCCAGCAGTGTTCCCGATAGCTTTGCCAACGAAGTGCATCAGTCTCTTTTCCCACCGAGGAGAGCTTATCTTGGACCCATTCGTTGGTTCTGGAACTACGCTAGTTGCTGCCCAGGACCTAGGGAGGAACGCCGTTGGATTCGACCTGAAGAGAGAATACGTCGATATTGCCAACAAGAGGGTCGAAACAGGTGGAAGGGATGGCGCAAAGCAGATAGCATTCTGTGAGGACGCACATGACATTCCGAAATACCTCAAGGAAGGAACTGTTTCCCTCGTTGTGACATCGCCGCCTTACGCGAATCTGTTGAACCGTAGACGCCGGAACAAGAGTAAGCGTGGAAATCTTCGAAAAGACGAACACTATCTCACTGTGCAACAGTACTCTTCGGACCCAAGAGACCTCGGGATGATGGATGTGCAAGTCTACGCAGACACAATAGGTCGAATCTTCGAGCGGATTCGTCCATTGCTGAAGACAAGGGGTCATTGCGTCATCAACGTAAGTGACTACTGGTGGGAGAACAGGCGCGTGCCGGCCCACGTGTATGTCCTTGAAGCACTTCAAAAGGCAGGTTATGAACTCCGAAACACCATAGTTTGGGACAGGCGTAACATTGTCAACCGGGCGGGAATCTTTGGCTGGCCCTCGAACTACATAACGCTGACGACAACCTTCGAATACATTCTCCACTTCTGGAACCCAGAATGAGTCCTCCCTACCCGTCACTAGGAATACCATGAGCAGGGAAGACGAGTTCCTTCACCCTTCTCACGTTCTCCTTTACAGTGGTCCATGCTTCCTCGTTATCCTCAAAAGGCGGCTCCTGTGCAGGCGGCCGATACTCGTGGCCTGTTACAACTGACATAACTGTGCCGATCCCCCAGCGGAATGAGTCTCGATGGTACCCTCCTCCCGCCAGGACAACCAGCTTCCCATCTGCCCAAGTGTGTGCGGCATCGTGAATCTGTTCAGTCACATATCTAATCATGTCTGTGGTGAGAGTCATATGGGCGAGCGGGTCCTTGTAGTGTGCATCAAAGCCGGGAATGAAGATGACAAACTCGGGCTTATATGACTGGAGGATAGGCGGCACGATTTCGTCGAAAGCGTACCTATAGACCGAATCCCCAGAGTCCATCGGGAAGTGCATGTTTATGTTGTAGCCAAGGCCAGGTCCTTCACCAATGTCGTCTATGAAGCCATCATGGGGATACATCCATTCTGGATCTTCGTGAAAGGAGATTTGCATAACGTCTGAGTCATTGTAGAAATATGATTGCGTGCCATTTCCATGATGAACGTCGAAGTCGGCAATCAATATCCGTTTGAACCCTTTGTCTCGAAGATGAAAGATTGAGGCGGCCACATCGTTGAAGATGCTGAAACCACCACCGCCCTCGAAGCGCGCATGATGAAAGCCGCCTGTGGGAGAAACTGCGTGACTTACCTTGCCCGCAGCCACTGCCTCCACTGCGGTGATGGTTGCCCCACTCGTGATATTTGCATTATAGTAGATTCCCTTGAAACCAGGCGTGTCGATGTCAATGTCGCCTTCTCCGGTTTCGGAGATCTCCCGTACTCTGCTCAAGTACTCCTGTGAATGGACGCGGTCAAGAAGTGATGTCGGAAGGAGTTCAGGTGTGATCAGAATTACATTTGGCCGTGTAAGGAACTCTGTTTCTTCCAGGAACTCTTTCACCATCAGAAACCGACCTACCTTGATAGGATGCTTTGTACCGAAGTCGAAGGTTTCAAGGTTGGGGCTCCAAACAAAACCCACACGACATTTAGCGAGGGAAGCACTCATTATGACGCTGCTAGCAGCACATGCTTATATGCTTACATGAGCAAAATCAACAAGGTGCTTGGTCCAAGGTGAGATTGCGAGAAGTCGCAAGGGTTCCAATCTCCGCCAATGCATACAGTCTGTATGTCAGACAGGGAAAGGATGCGCGAACTCAGGTATTTTCTCTCGATTACTCAGAGAGGCTCAGAGTCTATGACACTCAAGGCACACTCGGATCATCTAGAGGTTGGAGTAGCAGAGTCAGGTGCATTGCAGTAGCTGACATAGAGAGCGAAGGAGAGTACGCTCTCGTCGGCGGCGTCGGAAAGAGAGTTCTCGTGGTAGACCAACGAGGACGTACGATGTGGAACATAGAACTTGAGAGCTCCGTCATTGCGTGTGACGCCCGTGACGTTGATGGCGATGACGCTGCAGAAGTCGTGGCTGCTCTACAGAACAAGAGAGTCATACTCTGGAATCACGACGAAACAGCACTCTTCAGCAGAACAGTCGAGCAGCCCGTTGCCGATGTCTGGCTAGAAGACATAACCAATGATTCAGAGCTCGAGGTCGTGATAGCTGAGAAGAAGGGTACTGTGCTCATACTCTCTGCGGCCGGCTATGAGCTCAAACGGCTAACCCTAGGCCCGACAATCACAGTCTTCGGAGTACTGACTTTTGGCAAGAGAAGGCTCTTCGTAACTGGCGACCACTCGTCAGAGCTTCGCGTGTGGGACATCCACGGAAATGAGGTGACAAGAGTCGCTCTGACAGAGGCACCGAAGGCGCTCGCCACTGGTGTGCCAGACGATGTTTCGGATGTAGCGTATCTCGTTGTCAGTACACGGGACAAGAAAATAAGCTTCTGGGAAGTCCAAGGCACCATCAAGGTCAAGAAATCAGAGAAAGCCGTGATGCAGGAGATTGAATCGACAAAGACTACCCTCTATCGAAGGGCGATCAAGTGTGGAAACTGTGGAGCCCCGACCTCGCCTGAGGCCACCGAGTGTCACTCATGTGGAGCCAAGCTGGAAGCCCTAGATGAATATGCCATCGAGGAGCACCTTCAGGAGAGCATCGAATCAATCACCTCCAAACACAGCCGAATCAAACTCAAGGAGCTTGACCGAATCCTCAGGAGGACCCTTCCTCGACCAGCAGCCTATAACCTTCGAAGAAGCATTCAGGCCATGATTAAGAAAGGAGTAATGGACGGCCACTTCGATGGGAACGTCTTCGTTCGGACGGTCAAGAAGAAACCAGATCGACTTGCCCGACCGTCAAAGGAAGTCACAGGAGCGGCTGTGGAGATGATTGGAGACCTCCTGAAGGAGAAGAATAGCTTCGAGATCCAGCTCATTGAGGAGGAAACTGGTCTTCCACGCAGGATACTCAGAAGAACTCTCATGATTCTTCTCGGCGAGGATCTGGTAGAGGGTACACTATATGGAGATGTCTTCACAGTCATTGGCAAGAAGAATGTCAATGAGTTCGTGAGGAGGCTCCAAAATGAACTCGGGGCGTAGGCAGGACTTTGGTCGACAACCATTACAAGTGGAATGAAAGGAGACGAAGGTAGTGGACATCAGCAAAAGAATAGTGATAACATTCGTGGCAGTGGCTCTGACACCAATCGTGATTATTGCAGCTTTGTCGGCAACATCTGTGTTCACTGTTTCAAACGAGAACGCGGCCGATGCCTCAGATGCTTTGAAGGCTGAGGAACTCGCCAACCTATTGAGAATCTCTGAGGACACAGCCGCCTTCATTGAGGAGAGAATGCAGCAGTACTTCGATGGCGTCTATCTCATGGAGAAGTACTGCGAGGATTTGTTTAACGGTCGAATAAACGCGACGCCGCAGTACTCGTACTTCTGGGATCCGGCTGCTGAGTGGCTGCACAGCGGGCGGACAATCCCAGGTCGCAATCCTTCAGTCTACGACGAAGACTACGAGTCATACGACATCTCGTTCGATGTAAGCTGCTGGTACATGCCGGCAGATGATTACATCACACCAAACGATCCTTGGGACTGGAGCGCAACAACTCAAGAATTCATTGAGAACTCCAGCAACATGGACAACATCTTTCGCTCATTGCACCAAGCCAGTGGGGACTACATCTGGTTGTACATGGGATTCTCACCAGACGTCTGTGATACACGCCTCTTCAGGAACTACCCATTCGACGACCTCTCATACTTTGAAGACTGGTATGGCCCCGGTCAGGACTACGACCCAACTGTCGAAGAATGGTACCTGAATGCAGCGTCAATTACTGATAATCGAATAGGATTCACGAGTCCGTACGGAGACCCCTCGACAGGTCTTGTCATCTCAATGGGACGCCCAGTAAGATACGACAATGGAACTCTGATAGGAGTAGTTTCTGCAGACGTCACACTTGACACAATCATGTCGAGCGTACTGGACATACAAATCCTTGACAGCGGCTATGCCTATCTGCTTGAGTCTGATGGTGATCTAATAGCGCATCCTAGTCTTGTTTCTGAGGGACAGGACCTCCATGAGGTGGAATTTGCAGATGCATCCTCCTCGGAATGGGCTGATTTTGCCGCCCTCTTGCCAGCGGTTCTTACTGCACAGACAGGACAGAGAGAGTTCAGTAAGGAAGGCAATCAGTGGTACATCACCTATTCCAAGGTAAACACAACTGGTTTCGTTCTAGCCGTAGTAGTACCTACGGCTGAGGTCGTGAAACCAGCAACAGACATTCTCGGTGTCGTTCTGACGCAGACGTTCGTTCTCACAGCCGCCCTTGCCGGACTGCTGACCTTGGTCGCAGTTGCTGTTGCAACTGTATCCTATAGGAGAGGCAACGCAGTGGTTGAGCCAATCAAGGAAATGACTCGTCTTGTGAAGAAGATGGCTGCTCAGGATTTCACAAGAGGCGTCACCACGACAGGCGCCATGTACGAGGAGGTTGGTACAACAGTTGATGCGCTACTGAGCTTCCAGGAAGCATGTCGGTTTGGAAATCAGGCGTTCATCAGAGGAGACCTCAATCGAGCACTTGCGAATTACCAGAATCTACTAGAGATCAGCAGACGCTTGGGAATCGAGATTGGCGAGCAGACAATGTATCTCAACATCGGAAACGTGTTCCGTCAACGTGGTGATACTGGAAACGCCATGGACTACTATCAGCAGGCACTCAAGATGGCGACGAAGATGCTTGAGAAGTCAAAGGATGAGGGCGCAGATGAAACTGATGCTATGCTACGTGTCGCCTCTGTATATCACAACATGGCGTTGGTAGAGATGGATCGTGGACACGAAGGTAGTGCGATGAAGATTCTTGAGGACGCCGAAGCCATCGACCTCACTCTTAAGCATGGGCGGGGCCTTGCCAAGCGCTATGATGCAATGGGACTGGTACTGATGAGGGAGGGCCGCTACAGCCAAGCTCTCTCAAAGTTCAACGAGGCTATGAAGGCTGCTGAAGCCGAGAGATACGAGAGAAGTATGGCGTACATCCAGTTCCACATGGGAGAGCTCTTTGGAACACAGAATCAGCTCAAGAAGGCAGAACGCGCCTACAAGGAATCCATCAGACTCGGGAACCTGACGGAGGAGTACTGGCTCGTTGTGTATGCGATGCAAAACCTAGCCGATGTTCTAGATCAGCTCGACAAATCCAGTCATGAAGTTCGGAGAGACGCCGAGAGACTCCGGAGGTCAATCATGTTCAAGAAGAGTGTCATCTTTGTGATTGACTACTCAGGGAGCATGCAGGCTCAGAACCGTATCCGAGCAGCTACCCAGGGTGCCAAGGAGATTCTTCAGAGTCAGGTCAACCCCCAGGATGATGTCAGCATAATTGTGTTCAACTCATCATACCGGGAAGTCCTCCCTTTGACACGCAGAGGCGAGTACGACAGACCCAGAGACAGCCCGATAGTGAAAGCACTAGACTCTCTAAGACATCCAAACTACGCCACGGCCTTCTATGACGCGTTGGGAAGGGCCCTCGTTGAGCTGGACAGGATTGAGTCCAGCGAGCACAGGTGGGTTATCGCTCTCACTGATGGTCAGGACAACAGCTCTGAAACCTTCTCACTTGACGCAATTGCTGGGATATTCTCCGAGAAAGATCGACTCCGTAAGAAGCGCCCCTTGACAATCGAGGGCTTCATCAGGGACAATCATCTTGATGTGAACCTCATCATCATTGG
>JBHLOD010000070.1:0-6686 GCA_048940825.1 Promethearchaeota archaeon
GGTGATGTCCCGAGGTCCCACTCATCTCCATCTGTCAGCCCGTCCTTGTCCATGTCCGGGTCAGACGGGTCGGTTCCCATGGTTTGGACTTCGAGCTTGTCGTTTGCGCCATCGCCATCTGAATCGGCATTGTTCTTGTCCAGACCAGGCGTTCGTTCCTCAAATTCGTCGCCCAGTCCGTCACCGTCTGCATCAAATCCAATTCCTGATTGCTCATACTCCGCTTCGCCCTTGCTAGGTGATAGATCCCATGGACCCCCTGGTTGCCAAGTCCATTTGTGAGTGTCAGTGACAAACAGGAAACGGAGTTTCACTTTCAACGTGAATACTAGCCTTAATGTGATCTTCATCGGTGCACTAGATGCAAAGTCTTGGAAGAACGTCAGTATAATCTCCAAGGAACCATCGAGCGTGATTGCCACGATTATCAGCTCGATTGGTATGTGTAGTGCCAAGCCAAAGATGATTTCAAGTGTGAGCGTGGAAGTTTCCGGTTCAGTGGCAGTTGCCGCCATCTTCACTATGTCAAGGACTATGTCAAAGTAGATTGTCAGAGTGATGGTATCAAGCCCTAGAAACTCCGAGACCGCCAACAAGGCTCCGCCACCAGTGCCAGCCGTGAAGAAATCGATGAGTGTGAATACCTTGCCAATGTGTATCTTGATGTG
The DNA here is from genome assembly GCA_048940825.1 of Promethearchaeota archaeon. Taxonomy (GTDB): domain Archaea; phylum Asgardarchaeota; class Thorarchaeia; order Thorarchaeales; family Thorarchaeaceae; genus SMTZ1-83. The sequence goes on from JBHLOD010000070.1 coordinate 669, forward strand.
CAGACCCCATTCGACCACTCTGAAGAAGTTGTCCCATTCGAAGACGCCTCCTCTGAAGGTGAACAGGTTTAGCACAAACCGAGCGCTGCCCTCGAACGCGAGTTCAAGACCTAAGGATTTGAGCATGGTTCCCATGAGTGCATTCTTTGAGGAGTCGAAGCCGCCGACGCCGACCTCCGCGTAGAATTGTGGACTGATCTCAAAGAACGAGAACAATAGTTTGAAGAACTCACCAATCTCATCTACGGAGAAGACGCTTCGGGCATCGAATATCATGCTGGCAATCATATCGAACAAGGGACTCAGATCGATTGCAAAGTTGGCCCTGATGCCAAGAGCGAATGTGAAGTCAAAGAGTGACCACTGACCAAGCCCAATTGGAATCTTGCCGGAGTAGCCAAGAAGGTCGTCCAATCCACCAAAGATGTCAGTGATCGTTTCTTCTAGTTCATCGAATACGGGATTAAGCATCCCACTCAGCCAATCGAATATCTTCCCAATCAGCCACTCTACACCATTGGTGAATATACCCTTGATATCCATGAAGAACTCGAGAAGTTCCTCCAGCATGGTGAGGTCAATGACACCAGTGAGATGCCCGGTGGCGTAGTCTAGAATCTCGCTGATGACCTCTGTAGGACTTGGAGCATCGCCCCTTCCAAACTCAAACGCGTCTGGGAAGAAGGACTGCATAATTTTGAGGAATGCATCGATTGGAACGTCATCAAATGAGGGGAACGTTCCAATGATTGAACCAGCCGACATCAACAGTGATTGCATGATTCCTTGGAAGGACTGGCCCTTCACCAGCTGAATCATGTTCACAATTCCGCCGACTATCTCCCCAGCCGTGCCAAGGATAGAGTCCACATCAACTCCAAGGCCGCTAAAAACATCACTCAAGTCAAGGAACTGGAAGACGCTCTTGAAGATCTCAGGTAGAGCGCCGAGCTCGGAAACAAAATCGTCAACCGTTTGTGACACCATGCGTTTGAGAGCATCGCTGTCTGAAACCAATGCGATGATGCCCATCACTGGCTTCACAGCTTGATTGATAGCATCAATGACATCGGAGAGGTCTCCAGGACTCAAACCAGCCTGTTGCATTATGTCTTCAGCTATGTCAAAGATGTCTGGAATCGAGCTCTTGTCAAAAGCGTCGTTGTAGAAGCCTCCAAGGAGTGTCATCAGGTCCTTTACCAAGTTCTTTACATCAGTAGAAACAGTCGTGTAGTCATCGAGTATCTGTTGAATGTCTGTTCGGAACTGGCTGAGGTCTGAGTCTGCTGCTTCTTTGAAGTCCCTTGTCACGTTTAGGAGCTTTCTTGTGAAATCCTCGACATCTACAGTTATCTGGAGTTCTCCAATGAAAGTGGTTGAGATTCCACCAAGGAGTTCGACAATGGACGAGGCATCGAACTCGTCAACAAGGTCTATAGCAGTCATGCCCATCTCGACAATCGACATAATCTTCTCGATCTCATCATCAATGCCTGCTACACTGAGTATGGACCCCAATAGGTCCGTACCCAGGTCTTGCAAGAACTCAACATGGTTGCGACTTGAGAGGAAATCAACCACAGACTCAATGAAACTTGTCATTCTCCCAAGAATAGGCGTCAGGTCTCCGGGTGATACACCCATTGTAGCCGCCAAGGTCTTGTTCAGAAGCGACTGCAGAGTGTTCTTGGTGAAGAACCCGAAGATAACATCGAAGACACCCTTTCCGCCGGAAACTGCACTAGATATGAGATCCCAGAGGCCGCCGGAGGCACCAAGCATGCCGTTCAGGAAGTCTTTGACAATCTCTGGTATGGAATCTGGCAGAAGTGAAGTGAGGAGTTCTCCTACAATCTCCAGAATGCTTGAAAGGTCGCCTCTGAAGTTGAAGAGAGCCTTCAGGATGACATTCAGGTAGTCTTTGAACTCGGCCATGAATGGAAACTCAGAAGCCAAGGCCTCGATGACCGACTTCAGCGGAGACTCTGCATCAAAGTCACCTACGATTCCTATGATAGGTTCGATGATTTGGAAGGCATCCTGTATAGTCTCTATTATGTCAGTCGGGACCGAGATAGCTGTCTTCCCCGCATTCTTCAGCACCTTTAGCAAGACATCTACGATCTTTCCAATTGGTCCGTTCAAAGCGGAGAACAAAGGGATATCACCAATCTTGAAATCACTAGCACTCATCTCCGCTTCAGAGCTGATCTTTACTGCCGGAGTAAAGTTGGCAGGCAGGTTTTCCAGAGAGAGCTCTTGAAGCGAACCACTGTCCAGCATCTGGTAGGCCGCCGGCTCAATCTCTGGTTGATGCCTATCCCACATCGCAGCTGTACGAGCTTCCAGCTCTACGGGATCAATCTGTCCCACGGGGTCAATAGGCTCGATGCTTCTCCGGAGAAGCTGATCGAGATTGTCTCCGTAGATTTGAAGGGCAAGATCTCTAACATCCTCTGAAGCACCATTATACTTGTCATCTACCAGCGCTCGTGTTTCAAGAATCTCATACAGTGCCCAAATATCATACATAATGAGCAGGAGCCCGTCAATCTCCTCTGCCTCGCTGTGTAGTATCATTGTGTCGCTGGGTTCAAGATGTTCAGCGAATGATAGAGTATTGCCCATTCCGAGAATATGCTGAGTTTCTCTGTATTGACTGAGAAGTCTGTAGAATTCCTGCCAAGGCGTAAGCCGGTCAGGGATTATCACGCCCGTCAGGTTAGATCTAAGCGAGTATACCGAAACCCACGGTTCATCTGAGAGCCAATGCTCCAAATCGTTGTAGGAACTGATTGGAATCTTTTGGACAGTGTTTATTCGGTATGAAACAATCTCATAGACGCCCTGCGCTACTGCCGACATTATTTCATCCGATGGGTCATAAAAGAGATAGATCTCATCCAAATCGTATCCCATAAAGGGTCTCGGGAACAGCTCTTCTTCCTGGTCCATTTGTAGACCAGCCCAAGCCGCCTGTGGAATCATTCCAAGCAACAACAACATGAGAAAAGCAGATGTAAGAAGCCTAATCCTGAGCAGTCTTTTATTCACGGGTCTCTGTGCCTCCCTCTAAGAACGAATTCGATAGGGGAATGCCAAGACTCGGATTCACTGAACATCAAGACTATGCTGAATGTGTAGCATGGTTCTCCAGTGCCAGCGATTCCATGCGACCATTGCCTCTCCCTCTATCGGTCGCCCAGCGAATGTCGATGGGATGATGAATCCATGATATAACACTTATCGTGACTTTGATGGCTTCCAGAAATAGTCAAAGCTTTCAGGAAATCGCACGTGTTGAAAAGAGCATGAGTCAATGTGAATGATGCACTTCGTATCAATTTTGGCCTATCAAAACGTTTTTCCGATATGCTCATACTGAGAGAGTGCGCCTCCCAGCGAAAGACCTTAATGTCGACGGATGCCCAGACGCAGGACTACTTCTCGGTAGTCCATGACCACCTCACCTAGCATGCAGTAGCGAAGAATGGAGTCAGAAGTGAATGCGAGTATACCTTGATGCAAACTTCTTCATCAGCGGATTCAGCGACCGACCTAGGGACGTCAATGTCATCAAAGAGGCCGCTGAGAAGGCAGGAATGGAGCTATGGATCACGAGACAGGTCTTTCAGGAACTGAGATGGTACCTACGCAGAGAAGTCGAGAAGATAATTCAGATCGAGGAGACCCTGTCAAAGGACATCAAAGAACTCATGGAGAGCATCAAGAAACCTGAGGGAGCACTACCCCAACTGAACGATATGTCCCTTGTACTTGGAGCAATGCGTTCGAAGAAATCAAAGATAGTCACAAGCGACTTGAAGCTTTTGAACACTATCCAGGACATCAAGATAGATGTTGAGGGAATTGTAGGCTCGGCGTTTGCCTTGGAACTCATGGAGTCTATCGAGGATGAGGCATTGAAGAACGACCTCTCTGTGATAAGAGAGAGAATCTACGGCGAAGAAGTGAGATATAGCATTTCCAGGCAAGAAGCCTACGACCCTGTAACAAGAATTCGTCTCATCGAGGAGCACGCGTTGCGTGTGATTCGGACTGTGAAGGCCCCTGCAGAGAGTCTAGACAGAAAGCTCTCCAGAGGACAACCACTATTCGTGCTAGACTTCCTCGAGGACATCAAAGCTGGCATTCCGACGATGTTTCAGGACTTTAGAGCAGGCAGATACAGCACTCTGGCCAATGAGATTGAGGCCGTCCAAAATGAGATAGAGCGGCTTCTGATAATGTCCACGTTGACCAACGATGAGGAAACACACAGCAAGCTTGTGCAACATGCATCAGACCTGACTCTATTCCTATACTACTTGGAAATGATTTGTCACCTGTATCGAGGCAGCAGAAAAGGGCTTGAGAGCGCCCTTTCTGTTTCTGAGGAGGCTTTTCGACTCCTCATGTTTGCAGCAGTTTCAGATGACGAGTTGAAGGCAGGTGTATTCTTTGTTCGAATAGTGTTGGCTCTCATTCGAGAAGATTATGACGAGATAGACTACTACTACAGCCTATACGACAGTATGATTAGAAGAGTCAACCTTGAAGACATGATAGAAACCTCAGAAGGGCTCTATGTCATCATGCAGGTTCTTAGAGAATTCATGGGAGGATTCTCGCTCACAAAGAGCAAGCTTCAATATCCTGATGCGACTCTTGCATTGCTAAACGACATTGCCATGCACGCTCTGCAATTCGATGAACACGACAACGCGTGGCAGCTTGTGGTGACTGCCTACAAGATTGGAGTTGCCTATGGGAAGGAAGAAGGAGCACTGGCCTCATTCCTTATGCTGTACAAGGTCTCATCCTCCTCACACGACAGGTTCAAGCCAGCCCTCGAGAAGATTGCTGAACACGCACTCAAGATGTTTGTAAAGAAGGGATGGGACACAAGCCAGATTACGCCAATACTAAATGAGATACAAGGCAGCATCCTGCCCGTGGAGAATATGTCGACTGATGAGGCGCTGGAGTTGACAGACTTGCCTGAATCTTTGCATAGTTGGATGGATGTCCTCTCTATTGAGAAGATTGACGATACCGAGATCCTTGTGGTACGCAATGATATGCTCCAGGCAAGAGTGGGTATCGATATCAAAGATCACAGCGACCTGAAGAGCCTCAAGACGGGGCACAGTGTGGCTCTTACGAAAGGTAGATTCGGTGTAGCAAACACGAGCCCAGAGGTCATGAAACAGTTCGCCGTAGTTCTGATGGTGACTCCGTCAGAGAACGCTGAGATATCGTATGAGGGCGAATACGGGTTCAGTTGGCTTAAACTCGCGGCGCCGGAGCCTGAAGCATAGGTCTTGGCAGATGGATGTGTATGAATTGGACCCCTTTGTTTTTCTCTTAATAGCTGCTGGGGTCGTAGTGGTTTCTTGGTTCAACTACCTACTCAATCGTGCTCCCGGCTCGGATCCTGACGACTTCCTCATCGGTCCAGAGGGTATGCAAATACAGTGTGATTGCTTCCTCAACACTATGATAGTTGGAGGCATATTCGTTGTTGCCGTAGCCATCGCGTCATCAGCCTTTGCTTCAAGAACCGAACTCTATCTAATCGGAACCATTGCCTACGTGATAGTCACGGCTGCGGGAGTCTACGGCCGAAGGCGGAGGTACAATGACTGGAAGGAGCTTGATGGCGTTCTCCAGCGTGCAGTACCAAAAGCACCACCCAGAGCCTTCGATAGTGATAGATTGGACATCTTCTTCGAGGAAGACGATGAGGAAGACGATCTCTAAAGATACGTGTCACTGGGCCTCAATCTTGTCGTCTTTCAGGTTGGGCATCTTGATAGCAATGAGGACAACATCTGGACCAGTCGGAGTCTCAAACCAATGGGATTCCCCAGGCTCTACGACGACAACATCCCCCTCATCCAAGTCATAGAGCGTATCTGCGACTCCCATCTTGGTCTTGCCAATTACTGCAAAGACTTCAGCAAGGACTCCGTGGGAATGAGGAGAAGTCTTCATCTCAGGAGGTATCTTGACAAC
>JBHLOD010000071.1:0-6650 GCA_048940825.1 Promethearchaeota archaeon
CTGACAACCATTGTACATCCTTTGGATTCTCTGGAGGCGAGGTCATTGGTTGAGTATCCACTAAAAGTCCGGTGTTGTCAATGTAGTTGGAAGAAGGTAGATTAAGGAATTCCCAAGTAAGGTCACTCCAATCATCAAACGGAAGTGGATCTCCTATTCCAATATCGGGATCTCTCTCATCCAGTCCGAATCTTGCTTCTGATAGACGTTCCTCAATTACACAGAACCAACCTGGAATATCCTCACCTGGCGATGGTGTTGGTGGTGGAACTGAGCCATAGTACTTCACCGCATCGTTCTTCAGTTGACCGATATTCTCAATGAAGTAGCTGCAGACAGCCTCTCTTGCAGCTGCCGCTGCTTCCTCGCCTTCAATTGGTTGTTCAATTGCATCCTGATAGTCCACTGGAGAATCGAGCACAATGGGATATGATTGTGAGGCTCCATCAATTGCCACAAAAGCTGACAACGGCAGAATCATGATAATCCATAGCATAAGTGCGCATCTATGCACTGCTCTACCCATGATGCTCTCTCCTCCAAAGGCTCAGAATCAAGTAAGGCAGCGCGTTCTGAGATTCCTGCGATCTCCCGTCCTAAGACCACGTCAATGAACCTAGTAAAAGCTGTAGATGTACAACTGAGGTTTTGATCTTTCGATGGGCTTTCTGACCAGAAACTCATCGAAGTCAACTATCTCTCAGTTTGAACGGCCACTATTTCCTAAATGATTAAAGATACTATATTTAAGAAGTCACAGACGAATCCAAAGTCCGCAAACTCAGAGATAGGCGCGTCTGGGTTCGGAGGGAATCCAGCATACAGGTTATGGCTTCTCTCTATTCTTTGAAGCTGTATTGACAATGAGGAAACAAACCAGATCGGCCACTTTCGTGATTGTCGTTGGTTCTTTCGGAGAGTTCCTTGGGGGATTCTTCTAAGAAACTTACTTTGCACAAGCAGCACACCTGAAGGAAGAGGCAATCGTACTCCGAAACAGACTCGTTAGAATGGAACCAAGGGGACTTCATCTTGTTGGGCAGGGTCAAGACCGGGACTGCCAGCCCGGAAGTATAGAGGTAGATGCCACTTTGCTGAATCGACAATCCCCTCCAAGATGGACAAGTGAACATGGATTCCATAGAGTGATGGGTTCAGAATCCTGCCGGTCAATCAATCGTCTGTTTGGACAGATAGCTTAAATACCACCAAAACTACAACAGAGAAATGTCCAAGAATTAAACGAGCCATTCGCGTGGTTAGAATAACATTTGACTATGTGATAGTGAGAAGAGGGGTTGAAGTATTTTGGGTGGAATGAAGACAAGAAACTGGAGTCGACTCATTCTTTTGAGCGCAATCATTCTTCTGATTGGATTTTCACTCTTGAGTCTTCAGACTGTAGTGAGTTCTCAAGAGTCAGATTCTTTGATACGCGCTTCAAGAAAGAGTCACCTCTCTGCAAATGAAGATACCGTAGTATGGGAAACTATTGGTAGCCCTGAAACGATGGATCCCCATGTCAATTACGAATCCTTTGGGTCTTGGATACTGTATAATGTATATGAAACACTGTATACCTACCCCTGGGACAGTGCTGAGACCTATCCACTACTGCCACTACTAGCCGCTTCGGATCCGGTAGTATCAGTTGATGGTCTAAACTACACAATCACGCTCAGAACAGGCATCACCTTTCACGACGGTACTCCTTTCAATGCCAGTTGTGTGAAATGGAACATTGAGCGTGCCATGAAGATCTTCAGTCTTTACGGTCCGGTCTGGATGCTTGCAGAACTTCTTAAGGGGGGTTGGGTAGTTGAAGATGCAGCCTACTCATATGGCCCCACATCGTTACAATTCGAAACAGCATTTGATAACTGGGTCGCAAACTCGAATTCTATCATCGTGCTCAATGATAATACAATTAGATTCGTTCTTGAACAACCATATGCGGGATTCATAGCAGCTATGACCTTTGAGATTGGAGCGATGATGAGTCCTAGCTTTGCGATTGTACACGCATCGAGTCCAGCATGGGCAAGTTGGGAAGACTATGGCGTTGATTATGGTGAGGATGATGGTTACATGGCTGACCACACCTGCGGTACAGGGCCATATATGCTCACCAACTGGATAGTTGGTCAGTATATAGAATTGGACCTTTACGGTGACTACTGGAGAACCTCGACCAGCACAGGTGCAGGGTCGATTGAGAAGGTTTTCATTTATACTAATGAAGACCAGACCGAAAGGTCATTTGATCTAAGAACAGGCAAAGCCGATGGAGTCTATTGGCCCACGACATATGCTTCTGACATCTGGAATGCAAGCACATCCACCTCACTGGATCCCAACATCAATGTTTCTACTGGGGGTGTAACCTATTCTCTTCGTGCCCTTGGCTATAGTATACGCGATATCAACACGACTGCAGGTATGATTATTACAAGTCCATATGCGAATAAGGACTTCAGGTATTGTTCGTCCTATGCCTTTGATTACGACGGCTTTGTTTCAGCAGCATACAATGGGTTTGATATTCAGGCTAAAGGTCCAATTCCATATGGTATGTTTGGTTACAACGCGACATCTTACAAGGCAACTTACAACCTCACAGCGGCAGTCGAGTACTGGAATGCAGCTATGACAGACCCAGTCTTTGTTCAAAGTATGAACGACATGTCCGACACTCTCGAGTTTTACTACAACACTGGAAATACTCTCAGAGAACAGATTTCTTTGTTTCTCGCAGATAGTCTCTCGCAAGTCATTGCCCACCCAGCTGCAGATTTGACTGGACTCGACGATACTCCGACTTTCACTACGCAAGCTCTTGATTGGCCAACCTACCTTGAGTACATGAGATTCTATCATATGCCTGTCTACGATACTGCATGGTTCCCAGACTATGCAGACCCCGATAATTTTGTCTATCCATTCTGCTACCAATTTGGTGTCTGGTCTTTAAGAATTGGCTACAACAACTCTGAAATAGACACCTACTACCAATTGGCCAGGGCAGAAACAGACCCTGACACTAGGATGGGCTACTACAACCACATTAACGACCTTCTTGCGGAGGATACGCCATATCTTTGGCTTTGTCAACCAACTGAGTTCAGGACTTGGAGAACTTGGCTCTATGGAGATGGTCTGATCTACAACCCAATGCATGACGTATACTTCTATCATGTGTATAAGACATATAATGACGCAACGCCTCCACAAATCGACCATCCCGAAGATATGTCATATACTCAGTTCACCACAGGTCACTCGTTAACATGGAATGCTACAGATGTTAATCCCTGGTCCTACACCATCTACCTGGATGACGCGCCTGTCAAGTCTGGGGCATGGAACTCCAGTTCCGAGGTCATTGCCATCTCAGTCGATGGGCTGGGTCTTGGAACACATAACTGCACTATCCTTTTCACTGACATTGCTGACAACGCAGCTAGTGACGAGGTAATGGTCACGGTGGTTGATGGTACCGCTCCAACTATAGATTCTCCAACAGACATACAATATGCTCAGTTCACCACGGGCCACACGGTCACATGGCACCCCGCCGATGCCAATCCACAGTCCTACATCATCTACCTGGATGACGCGCCTGTCAAGTCTGGGGCATGGAACTCCAGTTCCGAGGTCATTGCCATCTCAGTCGATGGGCTGGGTCTGGGGACGTATAATTACACACTCTTGGTTACTGATCTCGGTGCGAGTAGTATCAGTGATGAAGTCCTAGTCACAGTGGTCGATGGTACATATCCGACCATCAATTCTCCAGCAGACATTGAATACACTCAGTTCACTACCGGTCACACCATCACATGGCACCCTCTGGATGCCAATCCACAGTCCTATGTCATCTACTTAGAAAGCGTGCCGGTCAAGTCAGGAGCATGGAATTCCAGTTCCGAGACCATCACGATCTCAGTCGATGGGCTGAGTCTGGGGACATATAACTACACACTCTTGGTTACTGATCTCGGTGCGAATAGTGCTAGCGATGTGGTCATGGTCACGGTGATTGATGTCACATTTCCAACAATTGATTCGCCTCCGGACATAGAATATTACGAAAATGATATCGGCAATATGATTACTTGGCATCCTTACGATGTGAATCCACAGAGCTACTTCATTTATCGTAATAATTCAATTCTGAAATCCGGTCTATGGAACTCAAGCTCGGAGACCATCGAAATCTCAGTTGATGCCTTGGAACTTGGCGTGTATAATTACACCGTGCTTGTATTGGACATGGATGATAACTCCATACGAGATGAGGTCTTGGTCATAGTGGTCGACGGTACGCATCCAACCATCGACTCTCCGACAGACATACAATATGCTCAGTTCACCACCGGCCACTCAATCACATGGCATCCAGCAGACGCCCATCCACATTCATACGTCATCTCCCTGGATGGGACATCAGTCATGTTGGGGGCATGGAATTCCAGTTCCGAAGTCATCACCATCTCAGTCGATGGGCTAAGTCTTGGAACACATAGCTACGTCATCTCCGTCACGGACATTGGTGCGAATAGTGTCAATGACGAAGTCATGGTAACGGTAGCTGATATTACACCTCCGACTATAGACTCTCCAGAAGATATCGAATATGCTCAATTCACCACTGGCCACTCGATCACATGGCATCCAGCAGACGCCAATCCGAAGTCATACACTATCTCCCTGGATGGGACATCAGTCAAGTTGGGGGCGTGGAATTCCAGTTCTGAAGTCATCACCATCTCAGTCGATGGGCTAAGTCTTGGACCACATAGCTACGTCATCTCCGTCACTGATCTTGGTGAGAACACAGTCATCGATACTGTGGTTGTTCGAGTGGTTGAAACGACCACATCGCCTGACTTAATGGTCATCATAGCGACGGTCATCGGTGTTAGTGCTGTTTCAGTCGTTATAGTTGTGATTATAGTTCGATTTATCAAAGGAAGAAGATGACACACAGATCACACAAGGGAAACGGAGCAATAGTCATCAGTGCCTATATCACTAAAGAAAGGAATCAAGGAGCATCCTGGGGAGCGGTATCCGAAATGCTCTATGACAGGTTTGGGTAGACTTCCCCGTGCTACACTTTGATGCACAAATCAATGAAGTTCGGAATTGGCTGAAAGCTGGAGAAGCCTGCCTGACTTCATTGCACAGGCAGACGATAGCTCTATCTCTCTGCTTGAAGGCGTTTCAATTCTGAAATGATCTCAGGAACGACTTCGAAGATATCGCCAACTATTCCAAAGTCGGCAAGCTCGAAGATTGGGGCATCTGGGTCCTTGTTTATGGCTACGATTACATCAGACGAACTCATGCCGGCCGCGTGTTGTATTGCGCCTGATATTCCAAGGGCTATGTACAGCTTCGGGCAAATAGTCCGCCCTGACTGACCGACTTGCTGTGACGGTGGAAGCCATCCCAAGTCGACAATTGGGCGCGACCCTCCTACTGCAGCGTCAAGCAATTCTGCGAGCTCTTTCGGCAGGTCAAGGTTTGACGGGTCCTTTATTCCTCGACCGCTGCAGACGACGACATCGGCCTCTTCAACCGACCTCATACCCTCAACAACTTCTTTCACAGTGTCCATGACACGAGTCCGAACCTGGTTCGCTCCAATCTTAATCTCGACCTTCTCAATCTCACCCGTACGAGATGTGTCAGGTTCACTTGGTTTGAATACATTGGGGCGTACTGTGGCCATCTGTGGTCGCGTATATGGACATAGTATCTCGGCCATGATGTTACCACCAAAAGCAGGACGTGTCTGTACAAGTTGACGCTCGTCATCGATGTCAAGTCCGGTACAGTCCGCTGTCAGACCAAGTGCCATCCTAGCAGCAACACGCGGCGCCAAGTCACGTCCATTGCTGGTTGCACCGTACAGGACTATGGCAGGCTTTCTAGGTGCTATCAGGGTAGTCAATGCGATTGTAAAGGCATCAGTCGTGTAGTGTCCGAAGATCTTGTCATCAACCGCCAAGACCCTATCAGCGCCCTGATGGATTAGCGATTCAGCGAAGCCTCCAATGTCATGGCCAATGAGAACAGCCACTACGCTCTCTCCAAGCTTGTCAGCAAGCTCTCGTCCCTTTGTCACTAGCTCGTAGCCAACGCTTCGCATTCTGCCCTCTGCGGTTTCGCAGAACACCCAGACGTCCTTGTATTCTGCTATCTTTGCCTTGTCAACAGCCTTGCGTTCAATCTGGATAGCGTCTACTGGACAGACTTCCTCGCAGGACCCGCACAGTACGCATTTGTCCAAGTCAAACTTGACCTTGTCATCATCCTCTTCGATTGCTCCAAAGTTACAGACCTTTGGACATAGCATGCATCCAGTGCACGTATCTCTGTCATAGATCAGACCCATCTTTAGATTGCCCCCTTCTTGGCCAGGAACTCAACAAGCTGTTTCGCAGCAGTCTTGGCATCTACGTCCTCTAGCCTCACTCCTCCAGCCCTCTTCACTGGCGGGAATACCTTCCTGACTGTAGTAGGCGATCCCTTCAGACCAATCTCATCCTCGGGGGTTCCAAGCGCTGCAGCATCAACGACTTCCAGAGGCTTCTGTTTGGCCTTCATGATTCCCATGATGTTGGGCAACCTGGGTTCGTTGA
>JBHLOD010000072.1:0-6641 GCA_048940825.1 Promethearchaeota archaeon
GACATAGACATCGATTTCTGTTGCAGGAGGATGCAGTGTACTACTGAGGTATGTGACAGTTCCACTAGCAGTTAGGGAGTCATCAGGGTCCCCGCGGTCTTGAGTTCCTGATTCATCATCAAGATCGGGGCCGACACTGAGGTCGAGTCTAGTTTCGACATCCCAGTTGACTTCAAAATAGTCCTCGTCTGACATCATCAGCTGATCGACAACGTAGCATTTGGCATCAGTGTCCTGGACAACTGGATGGTCCCAATTGATTGCGACGTGAAACGTCACGTTGACATCACTTCCAGACTTAGATGCACTTGATGAACCTGCGTTAAGTGCAACATAGTTGCCAGGATCTGCTGTTTCGCTGAAGACGCCCGTATCCTCATCGTATCGGACAGTCCAGTACTCAGTTAAGGTGTCGTTAGAAGTTATCGTGAGTTCAACATAGTCGATGTTGGCAAAACCATCGCTGTCGTTAACGTAGACTGTAATCTGGTATTCCCTATAGCGACCATAGAGGTAGCTTACGTCGTCTATGTTGCTGACGGTTGGTGATGCAACGTTCTGTGGAGCGTAGTTTGACCATGTGTGCAGAAGTGTGCAGTCAATCTCCCATGAAGACTGCACTGTATCTCCTGACTCGAGGTCACCCCTGAAGCGAATCGTAAAGGTCGCGGAGGTCAACCATGTTCCAACACTTACATTGTTCCAGCTGTCCTGGGAAAGATCAGCCAAGACATTTGTCCACCCGGCACCTGTCCACACATCAACCCTGATTCCTTCAACGTCCACGACGCCTGCATATATGCAGAGTTCTTCGTTTGTGTCATCGAAAACAGCAGACGTCCATTGGACTTCGAGATCTAGTTTATAGTTGAAGGTTTCAGAGGACCAAACGTGAAGCGTAATGAGATCAATGTCCCAATTGTCTTTGCTGGCATCAACCGTTTCAGACGCACCCTTTAGTCGGATTGTATAGGTAGTCGATGTCAGCCCTGTCGCAGTGAGATTAGTCCAACCTGTTGAGCTGATTGTCCCCAGGAAACTCCAATCAGAGCCACTCCAGTAGCTGACGTTAATGTTCTCTGAACCAGAGTGGGATGCAACGTAGATGCAGATCTCCTCATTTGTTTCATCAAAGTCTGCGCTAGTCCATTGATACTCAAGGTCAAGCTGTTCTGTTTCTGGTTGTACTCCAGTGACGTGAATGGTGAAGTTGCCAATAGGATGAGCCCAGGGACTTCCTCCAGATGTGCCGCTGAAGGCCACATTCAGCATATAAAGGCCCGGCGCGCTAGGCGCTGTCAGATTGAATGCATATGTAATGAATGAGCCCTTAATGGCGGCTGTGTTGCCGACCTCAATCTTGTTGCCAGTAATCACGGCAGTTCCCCAGCCAGTACCTCCAATGTCCTCTACGCCTGTGAACTCAGATGGGACATCAATCGTCAGAGTTCCTCCAGAATCAATATCCAGCTTGTTAGCATCTTCCTCTACTGAAACGTAGATTGTGGTTTCTTCGTCTGGTGCGACTGTGTGATTCTGTTTGGGAGGAAGTGAGCTACCAAGCCACAACTGAGCACCTGGACTGTTGCCATTAGTCTGCTCAGAATGATAGGACCTTGAGTATGCGGTACCATTGGCAGTAATGCGGAGATTAATCATAAACTCGCCATTCATTCTGTTGGAATCTCCAGAGATGTGGAATGGGTAAATGTCATGTGGACGAACATAGAGTACTCCGGTCCAGTATCCCACATTCTTGCCTGTGAGCAACCATCCGGATGTGGGACTTGAGGATCCAATACCTTGTTGTATGGCGTTCAGCCACTGTCCACCAGTGTAGTTGAACTCAACTCTTGTGATTTCGTATATGTAGTCAGTCGGGTTCCAAAACACAGCTTGATAACGACAATATTGGTCCTTGTCCCCAAAGTCGGGGACTGATCCGGTAACAAATGGCTGTCCGGTTTCTCCACCATAGCCAAGCCCAGCTGACACTTCTTCTATATTCATGTAGTTGGAATCCAAAGTAGATCCTTGTGCATTTGCGAACAATGTTTCGGTGCCAGTGTCAGGATATGAGTCTAGGTCGATAGAATTGCTGTCGACATCGTCCTCGGAATCTGTGGGTGGGGGATCGTTATTCGCCTCAAGCAAGGTATCGAAAGTAGAATCAGGACCAGCCTGCTGACTTGAGAATGCGCTATGGGTGCCTATGTCAGCCGAGCCATCGACGTCGGAGGAATCTGTATCCACGTAGTCCTGCAAGTCTGCCGCATCAATGTAGCTTTCTTCAAGGTTTGAGAGATCCAAGAGGCTGATTTGAGTGGGTTGAGATAGAATTGGAGATAGGCCAATCAAGAACGCTACGATGCATACTAAAAGGGCCAGACTGCTCCTAGTTCTTCGCGTGGACATTCCTTGACTCAAAACCCTACTCTCCGTCTTCTCCGTTTGATTTCACAGGCAATCACTGACTCCGTTTTCATTCAGGCGCGGTGACATGTTACGGTGCAGGAACGAAATCGGTACTTCTCCCGAAGTTCTTCTGCGGCGAACGTCGCGAGAAGACGAATTGTTTTTCGTTACCCAAACAGTCGAAACTTCTTCTTGCCTATGGTGTTCAGCTACTCTTGGTCGAGATTATTTATCGATATTCTGTCTAAACTTAGTGGAGAATTATGTTACACAAAGGGTGAAAGCGACAGACCACGGCGACTCTTGCGGCCGACTCCCGGGAAAGAATCCACAATTGCTCCCTTTAGGTGCTTTTATCTCTCACCGGGCCAGACGTCCTTCCAATCGGGATGTTCTTTGAGAATCTTGAGTAGCTTCCGGAACTTTTCATCTGAGAGCGATGACATCTCTTCAAGATCAACTTCGCTCATGGATTCCAGTCGTTTGTAGGGAAGAGCTATTCTGATGTACTTGGGTAGTGCTTTGATTAGCTCTCTTTTCGAACCTGGCCTTGGTACATGTTGAAGTGCTTCTGGTATTGAGGTGGCAGAATCCTCAACATTGATTCTGTCTGTGCCTGCCTTCGTAGACATGGAGCCAACGAGCTCCTCCAATTGGTCCCTAGTGAGTTTGGACAAATCCTCAAGGTCCTCCACTTCAAGTTGGCGAAGCTCTTCTTCAAAGAAGAACTCCATCACATGAGGCGGGAGAGCCTTAATCCAGTCCTCCCTCGTTATGGGTACGGTCCTGGTAAGGGATTTTTCAATCTCGTCAAGTTTGCCCAAGGCATCAGACATCATGCGGCTAATCTTCTCACCCTGATCTGTTGCAGGATCTGCAGACTCTTTAGCAGCATCGACTCCGGGCTTCGAAAGTGCGTCTTCTACCTGCCCCACAAAATTCTCAAGGGCCGCCTCATCGACTTCCTCAGTTTCTTCATCTGAGGGTTCAGATTGCTCTTCCACTTCCTAACCCTCGGGCTCGGTGATGACAACTTCGTCGTGCTTCTTCTTGTGCCCGGCTTCATATATCGGTATTCCGTTCCAAGTTGCTGGGGTTCTTTCTGTGCAATTAGCGGCAATACTATTATCGGGATAGTACGCTTCTTCATTCGGGGAAACGTTAATAACCGTCATTCAATCCGAGGCTGACCGCGCAGAGCAAGAATGCTCGGCGATACCTTGTCTAGCCGGGATGTCCCTATGAAATACGGCAGAATAGCAGCAATAGCAGTCGTGCTAGCATTAGTCCTGCTCAGTGTCGCCGCTCAACCAGCAGCAGCTAACCCTGGGACTCGCAATGAATCGCTGAGAGCGTACATTGATGAACACTATGACGTGGTCGAAGGAGGTTACCACCTCCCTACCTCAGATTTCTCACGAAATGAACCTACATTTGCGGCTTTGGCTATTCTGGAGCATTTGGACATTCTAAGCATCAGGCCCCCCTTCAAGCCGCCCGAAGATCTCATCAAGATGATTGAATTCACAATCAATCTTCAGCGGAATGAAACGGATGAAGAATATGGTGGGTTTGGTGAAAGCACCTTTGGCATCGTGAACCAATATACTACTTACAATGCTGTCAATCTCTTCTACTTGCTCAGTGCTCAGGATGATATCCCTGGGATTAGTGGCAAGGCGATAAACGAAACAGCTGTTCTCACTTGGATTAACACGACTCAGACAACTTCAGGGGGCTTCGGTAGCCAACCAGGTGAGTCTCCAGATATTGTTTCGACATTCTATGCGTTGCACACCATGGATGCAGTGCTTGGCGACCTGCCAAGTGTTATTGAAGATTGGTTGTTGAACGTAACTGCCACAATCGGGTGGATAGCTAGCTGCAGGGAAGGTGATGGCTTCAAGCTCAGTCCGACTTCCAGCATAGCAGGAGTTACTCCTACTGCTGCAGCTTTGATGTCTTTGGATATATTGAACGCGCTTCCATCGGCTTCGGACATACAAAGCATCACGGACTGGGTTCTAGCAAGGCAGGTGGAGTCCTCAGAAGGGGGAATCCTGGTCGGAGGATTCGAAGAGAGTCTGAAGTCTAATGACACGAGTGTTGCTAGCACCTACTGGGCTCTTGAAGTGTTGGACCTATTCGGAAGGACAGAGAGCGTAGATGGCGGTCTTGCAGCCAGGTTCATTCTGGACAGTCAAGCGGCTGACGGCAGCTGGGGCCTTGTTCCCGGTATCGAAGAAGGTCGACTCTACTATGCCTATTATGCGGTCAGATCACTGAGCCTTCTGGGCCAATTGGACATGTTGGGTGAGGAGGATCCCAATAGTCCACCACCACCGCTCTTTGACTGGAAGACAGCTCTTATCATCGGGATTATCGCTGTAGCGGCTGTCGGAGGGTTTTTGTCCGTCAGAATGGACTAGTGAACTTCAATAGGTTTATCTCAGAAGAGAAGAGCTAACCTCCTAGCAGCGGAGTTTACGCCGTTGCATTTGGTGCTTCAAATGCCGAGTCCCGAGTTAGATGAAGATAGTATTTCAAGATACAAGAGAGGATTCGAATGGTTCTCTCATCTTGTGAAGGAGAAGGTATCAGGGAAACCTTGGCGTAGACTGGGTGTTATGTCATTCTACGACGCCCCCTATGCAGAAAGCGATCGCCTGTACCTATCCCCCAAACAAGTAATGCTTGCCATGGCAGGTGAAGCAAAGAAGAAGGAGCAGGGACTCGTATTTGTGGTAGATGCCCTTGAGAAGGGTGAGATGGGCCTTAGTACTCAACCCGGGTTTGACCAATTCATGGAGGAGTTTGATGATGTATTCCCAGAATCAGTCAAGTTCTACTTCGGGCCGAAGGACTCTGAGCGGGTTTGGCTACACGAGTATTCGTCTTTGAGGATGCCAATAGAGTGGCTTGTGAAGAGACCCAACGTCTTTGCTCAGGTACTCTCAGATGCATCACCTGTCGGAGAGAAGATAGGAGCAGGAGATGCGTCTTTCGAAACCATCGACGGAATGATTGAGGTGCTTGTGGAGAAACTAGGCCCTCCATCTCTGACAGAAGAAGTTATGGGAAAACTACGGGACACTGAGAGGAGTGAATATGCCGGCGAAGCAGTTGGTTTGATGACGGTATTCGTCAGTCCTGCCACCGCGGTCTCAAGAGGTGTCAGGTACCTCGGAAAGTTCATGAGCTTAGTGCGCGACAGGAGAAAGCAGGAAGTCAAGGACGTCTATCAGGATTGGACCAATAGGGTAGTTGAGGGATACTCCAAGGAGAACCTTGAGAAGTTCTTCTGCCTGGATCCAGATCACAAGTCCGGACTCATAGAGGCAGTTTCGGACTACAAGCCAGTCCTGCTTGTACTCGAAACAAGGGGTACGCTCTACGACCTCTTCCTTCCTTTGGTTCTACAACATCTTGTTGAGGAGATTGGTTACATCCCACCTCATAGGCGTCCTAGGAGGGAACCCGATCAAGAGGAGAAAGACGCCAAGAAGAGGAAAAAGGAAGAAACTTGGGAGGACGAGGCACTTGCCTACGAAGACATTGCAGCAATCAGCGAAAGTGACCTTCCGCCCGTCACTGACCAACTAATCCAAGATGTAATCGAGCAGCAAGACATAGAGATTCGCACAGAGATTGATGTTTCCGAGGAGGAGTTTGAGGGGAAACCAGAAACGATTCTGTTTCTTGACGCTGCCACACATCTCTCTAAGTTCACGAACTCCTTCAAGTTCGCACTGAACTTGCCTGAAAAACATCCCAATATGTCAGTTGCAGCCTCGTTCTTCAGCAACAAAGAGAAGATCAGCAAAGCCCTCGAGGAAGGAGTCTTGGATTACATGAGAGAAAGAGCTTTGGTCTTTGACCTTCATCCGCATCTCTTCGACCTCGCAACGGCGAAGATGCCCGTATCACGAAAGGCATGGCTACTCGAGAAGTTACAGGAGATGGAGCGGTTGCGTAGAGAGGGAGGAGTCGCATTCTTGGAGTATGACAGCATGAAGGAAGATGGATGGAAACTACACTTCGTGGAGAAGCCTGAGCCGGCTGCCATAGCCAAGTTGAGGTCTTGGTTCAAAAGACGATGAAAATTGCCACTCCCCGTAAGAGATAAATTCAGAGCACCTCATTCTGCAAGAGTACCCTTTTGGAGGGTGATGCACTTGAAAGAAGCCGACATGACTAAGGCAAGAGTCCTCGAGATAAAGAAAGGT
>JBHLOD010000073.1:0-6635 GCA_048940825.1 Promethearchaeota archaeon
ATCGGTGCTTCTAGCACCTTCGGAGATGGCCAAGAATGTCCATGCAGTAGTCCGACTGTTTCCTCACCTTCACCTATCACTATACCACGGACATCAAGCAGAGAAACACTCCTCGGCAGAAGAGGAAGCAAGTCGCCATCATGGTTTCCAGGAATTACATGGATTCTGCAAAGGTCTGAAAGAGCCGACATGAGATCTGGGACTGACTGCCAATTAGGAGGACTATGTACAGCTATGGAATGCTTGACATCCCCGATTATGTGGATATCTTCGATTGCGTGTTTCTCAACGAGTGTTGATATCCTCTTGAGTAAACTCGCATTTTGGACTGGATATGCAATTCCTCTCTCCTCGTAGAGAGTGTGCTCGAAACCAAGATGAAGATCTGCGACTATGAGGACTCCAAAGTCATCTGCCTTGATCACCATCGCCCGGTCTTCGAAGATAACCTCCATTATTGACGTTGGTCATCAATCCTACAACATTTTAACCTGACCGTCTGACACTGTGAATGAGAAACATGGCCCTCCCTTCCAAAGAGGTCAAGATGCTTTGCAAAGAAGAGCTGACCCAGAGTGACATCGAGTACTTTCGTTCCAAGTACGGTAAGAGGTTTGTGAGGGCTCTCAGGGCAGTTGAGGAGGGGCGAGTATCAGAGCATTTCTTCCGTCCCAGTGAAACAACGAAGTGGATTGTGCAGGGAAAGCGCAGGGAGTATCTTGTCATCCCCAGAGTGTTCTGCACATGTCGCAGCTTCTATCATTCAGTTGTCATAGAGCGAGAGGTGGAGATGTGCTACCATCTGCTAGCGCAAGCAATTGCTGAGGCTCGAAACCAACAGAAGATAGTTGAATCCACCGACGCTGAGCGGCGGGAGATGAGTGCTGAGCTTCGCAGAACAGACTGAAACGGGTCTACAAGCCACCTGAACTGAGGATAACTTTTTAACACGGCCTAGAGTCTGGCACGCTGACTCAGCAGAATGGTTGAATGAGCCTATGGTGCGTTTCAAAGGAGCAGCCCGCATCGCAACGGCTGCAATCACAGTATTGATTCTCCTTTCCTGTTTCCATGTCACAGTGAAGGCTCAGGCTCCCCTTGACTCCATCGTCATTTTATACGATGCAAGCCACGACCAACAGTTTTCACCCAATGATGAAGCTGGCTTCAAGTTGATACTCGATATGGTCAATGCGTCAACCAAATACACTGTCAGAGTGAATAACGACCCTATTGCAAACACAACGCTGAGTGATGTTGACCTTCTAATCTTGGCCGACCCCGATATCAGCTACGATTTTGTGCGGAATGAGGTATCTTCAATCGCCGAGATGTTGGCCAATGGCAGTTCTCTGCTGCTTCTCGGTAATCCAGTGATTGGCAACAATTCCAAGTACTGGGACAATTCTGCGTTGCAGGACATGGGAGATAACATCGCATTGAATGAGCTTCTTGATGCACTCAACATAACCGGACCACGTTTCAGTATCAACGAAACTCAGACGTTCTCCTGGTCCGATGCGATGTTTGACTACGATCACGCAATCAACGAAACATCCCCCTGGGTCATGCGACTGGATGCTAGCACGTGGGACTCTGGTCATCCTATCTTCAAGAACATCAACGAGCTAATCGTGATGACAGCCACTATGAAACCACTCAATCTTGTAAGCTCAATCGCAACGGGCCATGAATCCTCGTTTGCTCAGTATAGGAAGACTGTGGCCTATCTTGCAAACTACAGCTTTCCGAACATGACACTCGAGGAGTTTACGGAGAGACCACTTTCGTACTCAGCAATAAACGGAACATTTCCACCGTGGATGTCTGCTTTCGAGTACAATGATAGCAGAATCGTGATCTCCGGGTCCGCAATAATGTTCTCGGGTCTTGTTATGGATGTCTTTGAGAGTGAGTCCCAATGGTTCTATGCAGCAGACAATGCTCGGCTCTTCATGAACATGTTAGACTGGCTCACTGAAGGTTTCGTAGAGCCACCGGGAGCCATATACCCCATGCTCATGATATCTCTAAGTATTCTGGCTGTAGGAGCAGTCTATTACGTCTTCAGGAAAGTAAGGTAGCACCTACCAGTGTGGTCTTCCAATACCATCTATTTGGAGAGCATCTTCTATTGTTCTCTTCAGCTCAGTGGCTCCTGTTTTCTTGGATGCAGACAAGGGAACTATGAGTGGTTCCGATTCAGGAAGGGCCTCCTTCAGTTTCATAGTCAGATACTCCACCTCCAGAGGTTGCTCTCGCTTCTTCAGTTTGTCTATCTTATTTGCCACAACAATCACCTTGGCAGAAATCTCAGATAGAAACGTATAGAACTCCACATCGATAGGTATCTCCCCTCGACTCTCCCAACGATCGACCAGAGTTCTGAAGAGCGATATATCGACAATCAAGACTGTGAGAGCAAGCCTATCACTCCATCCCTCAAGTTTCTGAATGAGTGTGGTCTTCATTTCCTCAATGTCAGTCTTGCTCGTTCCCGCCATGTAGCCGAAACCAGGAATATCAACAAGAGTCACTGGTCCGAGGTCTATCATAATCTCCCACTTCGTACTTCCAGGCCGCTTTCCAACACGGACCCTCTTACCAGTTAGTAGCCTTATGGTGCTGCTCTTCCCCACATTGCTTCTTCCAGCAAACACCATCAGCGGCTTCTCCAACTCAATCACTCCAGAATGGTCTCGTCCTTGCATATTCCTTCTCTGCTTTGGCAATATCTTTCAGAAGAGAATGACGGTCATCAAGACCCGGTCTGAGTACTCTTGACGCAGTCTTGGGTCCTACGCCTCGTCCTGCTAGGACCAGCAGGGCTTTTTTTCCATAGTCTGATACCAGTGTAGCGGTAAGACCACCAGCCTTGTACTTCTTGTTCTCGTCACGAGTAAGAGGTGTTCCCGCTATCTGCTTCTTCACAATCTTTGTGAACTCTGTATTCTTCTGATGCAGTACTGCAATCATTGTAGACCCACAGACTGGGCAGCTAACTCTGTCATCCATGGAGGAAACTGTCCGAACAGAGTTCCAATCGCCGTTTCCCATGCAGACTAACCTAAAACGACGTGAGAGGAGTCTTTCCTCCATCATTGCAAGTACTTCATCCTCGTCGGTAATCTCTCCAATGACCTCAAACCGGGACTTCTCTTCCACTATGAGTCGAGCAAGAGCTGACGGTACCTTGGTCCTCACAATGTGGGTGTCAATCTCGCTGTTTGCAACCCCATCAAAGACACTCATAACCCTAGACTCATCCAGTTTCTCCTCTAGAACCTCTCTCATGGCCTCATCAAATACAGGCGTATCTTCGTACGCACGGATGAGCCCACGGACCGGAATCTCTCTGATCTTCGCGTTCCTACGAATGATTCCCATTCTTCTACCCACATGAATGAACCTAGACGAGAAATTCTGAGTGGACTTCACCGCCAATCTCAGAATCGTGGATGCCTGCTCGCTGGTGTAGTCCTTGAGCACATCAACCACTCTTTCAGCATCAAGGCCTGCAGTTGCAGTGAATAGAATGCGATATGGGTCTCTCTCCACAGCGACCTCTATACCCAGTCGAGTGGTCAATAACGCGGCAATCACTACTCCCAGTGCTTCATTTGCCTTTGTACCGAGTGGAACATGAAGGACAAGGCCTGACCCGAAGTCTTCTACAATGAACACATTCTTTGATGGCAGTTTCCCAAGATCTTTCTGGGCCGACTTCACGGTTTCAATGACATGCATCTGTGCATCTTCGCTAATTCCGTATCCCCTCTCCAGAAACTTCCTACTGTCTTGCTCGTTCTTCTCTCCTACTGCATTCCATACCTTAGCAACCTCTGTTGCCACCTCGTATGGCACAGGTATCATCTCACCAATCCATTTGGGCGCATTTGTGTCAGTATCCGTGACCGGTGCACATAGTACCTCATTTTCTTCTATGCTGACAACTTGCCAAGGTCTTCCTCTTATGACAAAGACAGAACCTGTCTCGATGTCCTGACTCACGTATTCTTCGTCTAGGACCCCGATGCTCGACCTTGTAGTCATGTCTACTGCATTGACTTTGTGCACATCTGGAATGGTGCTAAGATGCTCGTAATAGAACACCCGTGCCCTTCTACCTCTTGAAATCAAGGACTCGTCAGTTTCTATTAGATATCTCGATATCATGAACTGAAGGATTCTGTCCAGTTCCTTCTTCTTCAGATTAGAGTATGGAAATGACGAGGTGACAATCGCGAACAGATCCTCTATCTCGATCTCCGGAACGTCAAGTAGAATGCCAGTAATCTGATGACAGAGGACGTCCCACGCTCTCATAGGGATGTTTGCTCTCTCAACCTTGTTCAACAATGCCCGCCTGCGAATGACTCCCGACTCAGTGATGTCATCCAGGTTCCTTGTAGATATGATGACTCCCTTTGGAGTTCTCCCAATTCCGTGACCGGCTCTTCCAGTTCGCTGAACAGCTCGTGAAACCTCGCGAGGACTACTGTATTGAATGACAAGGTCGGCCTGACCGATGTCTATACCAAGCTCGAGACTTGAAGTCGCGATGATTGCCTTGGAATCCCCAACTTTCAACCTCTCCTCAGCTGATACGCGAACATCTCTCGACAGTGATCCATGATGAACGTCAAATTCGTAGGGGGGTTCCAGTGCTCGCATCTTTGCTCCCAAGGTTTCCGCAAAGGACCGTGTGTTGGTGAACGTCAAGACTGAAGAATGACTATTGATGAGATCGACAATCCTCTTCAGGCGTGCCGTGGAATACAACGGATAAGCGAGCTTCCTACTCAGCTTCGTGTCTTCTGGGCGAGGAACCGGCATGTCGACTCTAAGGTCCATCTTCCTGAGGTCATATCCTGCCCAGATGGTCTTGACGTCGCAATCTCGACCTGACAGCAACTTCGCGACTTCTCCCACATTCCCGACGGTTGCGGAAAGGCCTACTCGTTGAACATCTGAGCCAATCAATCGCTCAAGTCGTTCCAGACCAACGCTCAGCTGTGTTCCTCTCTTGCTGTCGGCTAGTTCGTGAATCTCATCAACAACCACTGCAGAAACTGTCTTCAGGTGATATCTAAGTCGTTTTCCGGGAAGAATGGCCTGGAGCGACTCAGGGGTTGTGATGAGTAGGTTAGGGGGCTTGATTGCCTGCTGTCTTCTCCTATACTGACTAGTGTCACCATGTCTTACTGCAACTGTCAGTCCTAGATGTTCGCAGAGACTCTCGATTCGTCTGAAGACGTCTCTGTTGAGCGCTCTGAGTGGCGTGATGTAGAGAATGTAGAACCCAAAAAGCTCGCGTTCTTGCTTTTGTTTCTGCAGTCGATGAAGCAACGGTAGCAGCGCAGCCTCAGTCTTGCCGGACCCGGTTGGTGAAAGAAGAAGAACGTCAGCCTGACTGCTAAGTATGATGGGAATAGCACGCTCTTGGATTGGTGTCGGTGAAACCATGTTCTGACCAGTAAGAAACTCGTTGATCTCTTTACTCAGGTGAGAAAAGGCACTCATCCAGAGAACTTCCCTCTCATTAAATGTCGAATCTCATTAATCAATATGCGCAGGTCTGTCCTTAGTGTCACTTCGGCCTCTTCCATCATCCCTACAAGGGTCTGGATAGCCTCATCAATGCTGTGACCATGACCTGCAAGTTCCTGTACAAGTGAGCGTATTGAATCTAGGTTAGCTAGGTGTCCTGCAATGTTCTCAAAAGCAAGATGAAGTATCTCATCAGAACTCATCGGTACGGCCCTCTGGTGCCATTACTCATCTTCTTCCTCGCCCCAAACCGAGTAGGCGAGAATCAACATGAGGGCCACTATGCCCATGGCCATGAGCAAGAGCGACAAGATTGACTCGATGAGTTCGATCTGCATAGAAATCCCGCGTTCTCGGATTGACCGCACTTATAACAATTGCTGAATATCGAGTCTTGCACTAGGTGGTTTCAGCGCTGCGGCTTTCATAGAACCGGTCTATGAAGGCACCATAGATGTCAACCGCCTCGGTCAATGGATTCACTTCGTCAACGACCATCTCCAAACCGCAGGCACCACACTTGACGCCAGCAACCCCATCACTGCGGCTCAGTTCAATCTTGATTGCTGTATTGCCGCAACTGGGACATGGATACACATCTGGAATGCGTTTCTGAGGTCGTCGCCGTACTTTCTGCCTTCTCCTTCTTCCCAAATTCGTTCGCCTCTGCCTATTACCCACAATGAGGGCAGGGGGTCCCCATAGAATGAGCGGGCTGCACCCTGATAGAATTCATTTAAGGATTATGATGGGTCTGCAATGACCGTCAATCAAAGCCTTCTTATTGAATCCTGCACCGCAGCCCAATGCGATGTCAGACCTCTCAAGAAATGCTCAATGCGTGCTTAGCATTCTGCAGAATGCGACCGACCCACTGACAACATCCGAGATTCTCGAGATTGCTCGTAGTGATGAGCATGCTGACATATGTCAAGACTGTGCAGGTGGTGACACCTTCATTGTTGCCGCACGGCAACTGGTTGACAAGGGGTTGATCAGCAAGACTCTCGGGAAAGGTGGATATCGCTGGCAACTAGTGAGAGGCGATTGATTAGAATGCTGAACGTAAGATCTGATTTCCCGGT
>JBHLOD010000001.1:0-28763 GCA_048940825.1 Promethearchaeota archaeon
ATCACCTTCAGCGATTATGTCCTCGATGGTCATGCTTGTGTCCGAGAAGCTGGCGAAGTACGCCTTCTGGTACTGCTTAAAGGCTTCTAGGTCCATTGCGGGATTTCCGCCGATATGGGCGATGAAGCCGGGGGTGCATAGTTCTACAGGGGTCCTCTCTTGACTATTCGCCCTCTCGAAGAAGCTACGAACGAGTGCCTTGTTATCCTCCATCATGACGTCCTCCTCTAGGACTTCAAACCATCATGGTTCACTATAGTTAAATAACCATGGAAAGCTGCATGTCATGAGTCCTTGAGCTGAGCTATCTCGTTCGGGGTGCCACTATTCCACGCTCTAGGTGATAGACAGTAGCATGTTGAATTCTGCAGAGGCGTACGAATGAGTAGAAGCCCCAGACAAGTAGCGATGTCCTCCTTCTCTAGATGCACATTTCAGCCGCACCACGATTGACTGACAGCCTCTCTCCGCAGCCTGTGCGGGGTGCATTCTCCTCAATCATGAATGTCTTACATCTTTCTTTCTTGATCTGCGTGGGCGAATACTCAGTCGCAGTCATTTTCTGCAGTATTGACGTACGCCTGGAATGTGCAACACAATCACTTCAATCATTGAGAGAACACCAACCACTATGAAAAGAACAACTTCAGCATTATGCAATAGAAAGACAATGAGTGGAAGAGTCATGAATGTAATTATCATAATCACTACGCTCACTATGACTCCAAGTTTCCAGCCGCGGATTCTTCTTCTCCACAACAGCCTTGCCGACCAGATATCGACTAGTCCAAAGAAGAAGAACCATGGCGGTGCTGTCACAGCCATAGCTATGACGTCAGGTCCATTGGGATAGCTGGGCCTCTGTCCATAATTGACGTATAGTATCCAGTTGAGGGTGATGAGAAGCAGCCCTCTGGTCGCTAGCAGCAGCGCTGCGAGCACAACGCTATCGGGTCTTGTTGAAGTTGCCTTACCTGCTATCTCGGAGATTTCTCTCAACCACCTGTTTCCGAATACTGAGTATTCGGAAGCTTGACTTTTCTATCTATGGATAAACAGGGGGTCCAACTCCCTCCCAGATTCAGGAAACATCTGCTTCTTCAGGCTATGTGATAGACAGCAGCATGTTGAAGTCTGCAGACTCGTAGGAATGGGTGAGGGCTCCCGATGATATTATGTCCACCCCGCTCTGAGCGAAGTCTTTGATATTGTCCTCGTCAACCCCGCCAGAAACCTCTAGCAGCACCTTGTCACGCAGCCCTCTCTGCTTCAGGACTTCGTGGACTCCGCCGACATCTTGAGGGATGAAATTATCCAGCAGGATAATGTCCGCCCCAGCTTCTATGGCTTCAATGGCTTCTTGTAGCGTTCGGACCTCACAGGACACCTTCTTACTGAAGGAAACACGTTCACGGGCTGCTTTCACTGCACTGGTGACTCCTCCAGTCATGGCGACATGGTTGTTCTTGATCAGTATCATGTCGTCGAGAGCATATCGATGGGTGTCTCCACCTCCTATCTGGACAGCACGTTTTTCGAAGTATCTGAAACCGGGCGTGGTCTTTCTCGTGGCTGCTACCCTGACTTTTGGATTCATCTCCCTTGCAGCGTGCACCATCTTGTAGACCTTTGTAGCAATGCCGCTCATTCGCATCACGATGTTCAGACATACACGTTCCACGCCTAGGAGTGTCCGGGCCCTTCCTCTCAGCAGCACGATTGGTTCTTGAGGTGATACCCAGTTGCCCTCGAACGCAGAAACCTCATAGTCAAGACCGCTAATCTCTGCTATGGCAATTATCTCTTGAACTCCGGCCAGTACTGCATTGCCCTTTGAGAAGATTGTGCCTACTCCAGTTGCATCGGGAGGGACTGTTATCTCTGAAGTCAAATCGCCAGACCTTATGTCCTCTTGAAGGTAGCTCTTCAATGTTTCAATCGCTGAGGGGGGAAGTTTCGCCATAGTATTTCACATCTCGCTAGCTCCTAGAATGTCTAGGGTTTCTCACAATCTCTCCCCGGGGGGAAGTTTCACCGAATAGCTCGGCCTGGAATGCATTGAACTCAGTACCTAGGTCCCTCCAGAGGTCTTTGTGGAAGCCTGCCTTATTGCAGGTGTGCTCAAGGAAAGTCATCGTATCCCAGCCGTACTCTACGGCAACCTGAGGGAGAAGTAGTCCGCGCATCATTCCTCTGCTGGCAATCAGTCCATCTCTGCCGACTTTCACCAACTCAAGGAGCTCGTCAGGACTGGAGTATTCGAGTCTACTTGGTGGAGTTAGGACACTGAGTTCAACCACAATCTTGTCCAGCTCTTCAGGACTCACGGGCCTGAATCTTGGATCATGGACTGCCGCATCGATGGCTGAATCGACCGTGGCCTCAATCAGAGGTTGAGTTGGATAAGGCCGACCAATACATCCCCGGAGCCTGACATGAGCGCCATCCACTACATTGAGAGTCACAAACACCCCCGACTTCTCTACTAGGTTGGGAGAAGCACCGTCTGGAATGCTGGGTCTGGTTTCGCTCTTCACGTATTCATCAACAGTCCGCCTTGCCAATCTCACGAGAAATGTACCTTCTTCGTCAGAGTAAGCATGGTCCAATCAGTATCCACCGGACTTTCCCAACACTTTCGACCGGTTATGCTTTTCGCATTCACCACACTTTGCGTACAGGCACTCTGCCGACCATTCCGGGGTCAACCAAGAACTCGCCGCGGTCGTAGACGATGTTTCCTTCTACTATGGTGATTATTGGACGAGCAGAAACGGGTCTCCCTTCAAAGGGAGTGACCTTGGCCATCGATTGGAAATCAGCACCACGAATCTCCCACTCTTCCTTGGCGACGACTACGATATCAGCATCATACCCCTGCGTCAGTACGCCCTTGCCGTGTATATTCAGTATCTTGGCGGGGCCAGAACAACAGAATCGAAGATAGTCAATCCAGCTAATGTTGCCCTTGAACACCTCTGTCAACATCAATGGAACAGTGGTTTCGAGTCCAGGGGTTCCTGCCTCTGCCTCAAGGAACGACACCGTCTTCTCATCCTTCCTATGTGGGGCATGGTCTGATGCAACACAGTCGATAGCACACGTCTTTGTGAGTCCCTCTAATAGTGCCACATTGTCATAGGGGGACCTTAGTGGAGGAAGCATCTTAGCAGTCCCATCCTTATGGGTGAACCCTCCTCCAGACAAGAAGAGATGATGAGGCGTGACCTCGGCAGTTAGGGTTTCCTCGGCGCGATTCTCAGCTATCAATCGTGCGGTAGTGCCACAGCTGACATGGCATACGTGTAACCGCCCTCTTACCTGATCCCTCACAGAAAGAAACAGCTTGAGTGACTTGACCTCACTCTCACAGCTGTGAAGCAGCAGGTAGTCGCTGAGCGCCTTTGGTTTCTTGGTCCGGGATGCAGCGTCCGGATGCAACAGCAGTGGTATGTTATATTGAGCAGATAGCTTCAGGCACTCAAGCGCTCGTTTCTTCGTGTACCTAGTGCCTTTGTCAAGAGGCGCATGTGGGTAGACCTTCATTCCAAGAATCTGCGGAAGCATGGTCTTGTCGAAGTCTGCTGTCTTCTTTGGGATTCCAGCATAGAAACCAACATTGACGTAACGGTCTATCTCTGCACATGCAATCTTTCCCTCCAAATCTTCGCTGCCAAGTATTGGAGGCTTTGAGTTCGGCATGTCTATGACTGTTGTCACTCCTCCCGCTGCTGCAGCCCTAGTTCCGGTTTCAAAGGTTTCCTTGTCGGACTCACCCAAATCTCGAAGATGAACATGAATATCAATTGCCCCCGGAAGGATATGCATTCCCTCGCAATCTATTCTCTCTGAGGCGGTAGGCTCCCTGCCCACAGCATAAATGCCCTCTATCTTGCCGGAGCTTACTCCGACAGAACGGACAACTTCTCTACCCTCCAGTATCACTATGCCATTGCTGAGAAGCAGGTCCACAGGCATGTCCATTGTGTAGTCACGGCGCGTTAAGATTGTGTCGCCGAAGTATCACTCAGCACTTTCTGGAACCTTGAATTTGTTTGCAATGAACCGAGTGAAATCAGTTGCACTGATGATTCCAACCAGTCTGTTTCCTTTGCCAACTACAGGCAGAGTGTTCAGGTAGGCATCAAGCATCTTCTCTACGGCAACGGCAATGGAGTCATCTTCAGAAACTAGTGGTGGCTGCTGAATCATTGCGTCGACGACACGAATCTGTCTTACCTGATTCTTCCGGTGCTTATCAGGCACCTCTACACTGAAGCGGGCCATCGCCTCAGCCACTGCCCGCTCGGTAAGTAGTCCTAGCACGCGTCCGCCATCAGTCACTGGGAGTCCCGAGTAACCTTTGTCGAGCATCTCACTTCTCGCTTTTACCAGTCGTTCAACTGGATTGACAACCAAGAGATCCTTCGTAGTCATGAGGTCGCCTACTGTTACATTTTCGAACTTCTTCACGATAGAGGACAGTTCTGTCTTGGAGATCACGCCGACAAGCTTGTCCTCCTCATCGACCACTGGGCAGCCGCTCATCCCCCTGTCTATCATCAACTCTGCTACATCGGTAATCTCATCATCCGGAGACACCGTGATTACAGTGTCAGTCATGGCGCTTGAAACATGAAGCCTTCCGATTGAGACCGCCACCACTTTACTAACACTCAGTCTATCCGCAATGTCGGCATATGTGAGAATCCCGCGAACCCCGCCATTTTGAGTAACAACAAGCCTGTCTACACGCTTCTTGGCCAGAAGCTCAAGTGCCCGAGACAGTCTCTGATCTTTGTCTATTGTCACGGGCTTCGCCATAATCTGACTTACCTTCAATTCACAGTCCTCCCTATACTGAACCATCTGTAATGTTTCAACCAACTAACTTCGGCACACTTCACACAAGTACCGTCCGTCCTCCAACGCCAAATCCGTGGAATACTCGCCACAGCTATCACATATACCTCCGAAGGCTATTAGTTCATCCTCTTCCTCCTCGTTTCTGGCACCATGATTATTCTGTAACCTTAGCGACTCGACCAAGATGTCGATGAGCTCAGGAGACCAGCGCAGGATATCCCTTGATGTGATGATCCCGGCTAGAGAGTCATTTTTCAGCACAGCCACTCTTCGTATATTACTCCTTGCCATGACACGCATTGCTTCAGTAAGAGCTGTGTCAGGGGTGACATGCACAAGGGGCGAACTCATTATTTCCCTTGCCTTGGTTGTCTTTGGATTCCTCTCCTCCGCAACCACTCTGCGGGCGATGTCCGATTCTGTTATGATTCCAACTGGGCGTGTTCTGTCCATTATAATGATGGAACCAATGTCCATCTCGGACATTCGTGAGGCCACATCACGTACTATTGCATCTGGTGGCATCGTGACCACATTTACTTCCATCAAATCTCTGACGGACATGGAATGCGTACGGCTAGACATCGAAAGTACCTCGGCGCTTCAGAAAGCTGATTCAACGCCCAGAGCATCTGGGCTCTGGGGTGCGTCCTTGACTCCCTCATTCCTGCACGGATTTAAACGTGTCTGTGTTGGCTTGCATTAACACTAAGGCACATCAAACACTCTCTTAGTGATTCAGAAGGAACATCCTCAGGGAGGCTTGATTTTGCCTCCTCCTGCAGGGAGGACACGCATCATATCCTCCTGAGGAATCTGATCAACGAGTTGTGATTCTTCCTCAGGCATCAGTCCTTTCAAAGCGTTTGAGATGTTTTTCACTAGCTGCCCCTTCTTCTCTTCACCTGGAAAGACCCTTAGGTAGTATTCAGAGAGAAGTGAGATTGCAGAAGGAGGCCCGGACACAGGAATCGCGAATTCGTCTTCTATTATCACTCCTACTGCGAGTTCTACAGGAACTGAGCGAATGTAGTTCTTAGTGCCGTATAACATCACAGCCCCGGACGGTAGGTACTCTCCCGATGGTGGACTGAAACTGACCTGTTCTGGGTTGACCCAGTAGGCATCACCACTGGACAGCCCATCCTGCCACGCGCGGGAGAAAGTGACTGAGAATTGGGCGGCCTCCTTGAGAGTCTGTTCTCCTGGAGGACTGTCAGCTACCTTCACAACCACGTAGGGGGCGCCATGAATAGATGCATGTAGGAACACGTCGTTTGGGTCCATTTGCCGCTTGGCAAGCCTCTCGTTGGTCTTGGCATCACGACCTCCTATGACCAGAAAGCCCTCTGAAGATATGAACCATCGAAACTTCTCATACCACCGTTTCTTCCTTACTTTCATTGGCCGGGTTGGCTTTTCGCTGGGTTCGATCTTCGTCTTCTCCAATTCCTGGAGTTTCGCTCGTGTCTTCTCAATCTGTCTTTGTGCCCCAATCATCTTTGACTCGGACTTCTTCGCTTGTTCGTATGCAAGCGATGCATTGTCCTGTGCGTTCTGTCTGATATCAAGGTCCACTTGAGTGCCAGACAGATTCACTATAATCTTGCCTTGAGAGGGTATGATTCTCTCTATGCTCTTTGCAGATGTAATTCCCTTCTTCTTGCCTTCCTCAACTCTGTTCATTATCTCTGTCCAAGACAGGCCGTCCGCCCGCGCCTTGGAGATTGTATCTAGAATCTCTTGGGCAAGCTGAAAGTTCGCGTAAATCATTTCCCCGGATGCTCTGAGACTCTCAGCCTTCTTCTCCAGTCTTAGAATGCTCTCTTCCTGCTTCTCAATTATCCTCTCCAGTCGTGCGCGCTCTTTGGTATGGGCATCCTGAATCTCCGCTTCTATCAACTCATTATCGGAGACTCCGAAGAAGCTGTCTATTGCCTGACTAAACGAAGCAAACGTATCCCCCGGCAACTCACCATATATTTCGAACATGAAGGGGAGGAATGCAACTGAGCTCTGTTCCTCCTCAGAATCGTCATAGACAACTCGTGGCTCATTGATTCCGCTCTTGAACTTCTCTATGAACTGAAGGAAGCCCCCAGCCAAGTCTTTCATCTCCTGAGAATCCAGGGCTGACACCTTCGCATCTGGCTCAATTCCGCCGAGAGTGCAAATCTCCTCGCAACTCAATGCATCAAGATTCAATCGACTAGCAAGAGTACGAACAGCACTCGCATTGGAATCCGCTAGAATCTTCTCGAACGAATCTCTCTCGAGAGCTAGTATGTCAACACCTCGAGGGGGAGGGAACTCATACCTGGCCTTTGGTACTACGTCTCGGTCTTTCATCTTTCTATATCGCAAAGCCACGAAGATTGTGTCGTTGGGATCCAGAAGGAGTAGGTTGCCATTTCCAAAGAGCTCGACGACCAACTTATGCGAGCTGGATTCGTCGCCAACCTCAATCACGACTATGCGGTCAAGGTCATGCTGAGAAATTGAGAGAACTTTTCTCTCCCGCAGATACTTCCTCAGTGCGGCGCAGAACTTCGGAGGTACACGCGGAGCAACACGACGGAACTCCGTCAGATGAATCCGATGTCCCACCTGGAAGAGCAGCTGAGATGTTCCACCTGCGGGCTTGTAGAGCTTGAGCACAAAGACATCCCCATACTGATACACATTCTTGACAAACGAACCTTCTGCGGCCTCTTTCAGCTCTGGTAGAATCAACCGGATGTCAGTGTTGCTCATTGTTTCCTTCATTTCGGTTCTCCATCTGACCGAGCGTTTTATAACCTAGTCGATTATCGGGGGCACCAGTCCGTAGGTGCCAGAAGATGTCTTCAGTAATCAATCCCCTCAAAGGCCTCTTCAAGACCATCTTTCGTAGATGGGAAGACTCCCCAGACAATCAACAGACCTACGTCAAGATTTTCTTCGCATTTCTCAGTGCACTCTTCTGCGGTCTTCAGGGCACCAACTATGCTGGCATAAGGGGATTGGTCTTTGGTCTTCTAGTATACGCTCTGACTCTTTTCGTGATTGTATACCTACTGGATATAGATCCCAAGGACATTGGTGGCCGTCAAAAACTCATAACTGCAGGACTTCCCACCTATTTGCTACTCTGGGTGCTTCTCTGGACATTGATCTACTCATTCATTCTGCCTCCAGCAATTCTCGGGGCTCTCTGAAACCGATGCATCACCTGCAACATCACAGGAACGAGAGAATCTGTATCAGAATGTAGCCCAATAGCAGAAATGGAATCAGGGGAACAGCCTGGTATTCTTCATCGGAGTTGCTCTTCAAGCCACTCGACCGTTTCGTGTATGCATAACCGAGCAACAGCATGATGAAGAGCTCCAGTCCGCCACCAATAAGCGCCTCCAGTATCGGCGAATCCCACATAGCTAGCTCAATACCTGGACTCACGATGACAACAATCAGCAGCGTTTTTGCATCCGCCCCTCCAATAGCGCCAATTCTGAAGAGGAGATAAGATACAGATGCCACAAAGATGACTGCAGTCAGGTGGAGCATCGAATTGGCTGTTAAATGGCCGGAGAGGACGACCAAACTGAAACCTAGCAGTCCTCCGATTGCAAGATACTCGTTTCGGACTAGGCGGCTGCGGAGGTCCATCGCGCTGTAGACAATCAGTAGGGCAAGCGTCACACTGAATACCAGCAAAGACGTGACTGACAGATCCAAAGTCATCTATGTCTAATCCCTGTTCTTATCAACCGACGTGAAGACGTCCGGTCTAAAGTATATAATCCCATCAGAATCCCCGTCGTTCTGCTGTACAGACAGTAAGAAAGATTAGGTACGTCTTGGGCTCCGAGCTTGTGCGGGGGATAGATTGAAGCGTCCCCTGAAGCAAACTGACTCAGAAGCTGATACAATGAATGACCCAATGCAAGTCATTGAAGACACAACTGTTCGTCTTCTAAGAATGGCGGCCACGAAGCTGCCCAAAGATGTTGAGAATGCGTTGCGAGCCGCTCGCGAGATTGAAACCGATGAAACAGCCAAGACTCAACTATCTGCAATCATTCAGAACATCGAGATAGCTGAGGAAGGCATTCCAATGTGTCAGGACACAGGAATCATAATCTTCTACGTCAAGGTTGGCTACGAATTCCCGTTTATGAGTGAGATTAGAGAGGCGCTAGCCAATGCAACTAGGAAAGCCACTGCTGAAGTACCGCTTCGACCAAATGCGGTGGATCCGATAGTCGGTGGAAACTCCGGGGACAACACAGGTACTAGGATTCCATGGATTAACTGGGAACTTGTGCCGGGGGACACGCTTGAAGTCATAGCGTTCCCGAAAGGCGGCGGGAGCGAGAACGTGTCAATTGTAGGCATGCTCAAGCCGGGAGTTGGTCTGAAGGGCGTGAAGAAGCTAGTCACAGACAATGCCATGAGCTATATGGGAAAAGCATGTTCTCCGAACATAATTGGTGTGGGAATCGGTGGCGGTGCAGACATCGCCATGAAGATCGCAAAACAACAGTTGCTTCGACCTATTGGTGACAGACATCCGGTGCCCGAGGTGGCCAAGATTGAGGAGGATCTCATCGCGGCAATCAATGCCACAGGCATAGGTCCAATGGGTCTGGGTGGCAAGACAACAGTTCTGGATGTGAAGGTCGACTATGCCATGCGTCATCCCGCCAGTCTACCTGTGGGTGTTGCGGTCCAATGTTGGGCTGCACGTCATAGTAAGGCAATCATATCCAAAGACTTGGAGGTCCGATATGTGACCCATCCAATGGAGGGTGCATAGAATGGCCGAGTATCATCTTACCACACCAATCTCTGAAGAAGCTGCCAGGAAGCTGAAGGTCGGAGATGTAGTCTTTGTGAGTGGGGAGCATGTCTATACGGCGCGTGATGAGGCTCATGAGAGAGCCTTGGAGATGTTCGACAAAGGTGAAACCCCTCCCGTCGATTTTGAAGGAAGTGTTGTCTACCATGTCGGTCCAGTGGCTTGGAAGAAAGATGGTAAGTGGAAGATAGTATCGGCTGGGCCCACCACAAGCATCAGAATGGAGATGTTCGAGGACGACTTTCTACGAAAGTACAAGGCGCGGATTGTGATCGGAAAGGGCGGTATGGGCGAGAAGACTCTAGCGGCTCTAAAGGAGGTCGGGGCTGTCTACTGCAGCTTTACTGGTGGCTGTGGGGCTCTGGCTGCAAAGGGACTCAAAGAGGTTCGCAGCTACGAATGGCAAGACCTCGGAATGCCTGAAGCGCTATGGGTAATCACGGCCGAGGAATTTGGCCCCTTACTCGTTACAATGGACTCTCATGGCAACAGTCTTCATGCCGATATGGACAAGCAAGTCGCGGCACGCAAGGCCAGTGTCTATGCTCACATCGGAATCAAAGAGTGAGCTTCAAACCACAATAGTAAGTCTTAAACGGACCTCCATTGCCCGACCGGTCAGGCTCGGAGAAATCTCTCCATCGGAGGACTGTGGTTGAACTACAAGACGATTCTATGTGATGTATTAGTAGTCGGCGCCGGGGGGGCCGGATGCCGTGCGGCTATCGAGGCATCAAGACACAACCTGGATGTGATCATGCTCAGCAAGGAGCTTCTCGGGAAGGCCCACACGGCCATGGCTGAAGGAGGATACAACGTATCACTAGGGAATGTCGACCCTGACGACAATCCCGAAACCCACTTCAAGGACACGATCACAGGTGGGAACTTCCTGAACAACCAGAAGCTTGCCGAGATATTGGTCAGGGATGCCTCAGAGAGAGTCTTCGACTTGGAGGAGTTTGGTGCCGTCTTTGACAGGACTCCTGAGGGCAAAATCGCTCAGAGACCTTTCGGCAAACAGTCGTGGAGAAGGACTGCCTACGCCTCAGACAGAACCGGATCCGAGATTATGGTCACATTGACAGAAGCAATCAGGAAGACCTCTGTACGTGTCTTTGATGAGGTGTTTGCTACCAAGATACTCTTGGAGGGTAATCGAGTCGCTGGCGTAACAGCCATCGATTTGAAATATGGGGACTACTTGGTCTTTCGAGCAAAGGCTGTCGTTATGGCAACTGGGGGTGCAGGGCGTGTCTACAAGGTGACAAGTAACGCACAGCTGGATGTTGGCGACGGCTATGGGATGGCCTTTGCAGCTGGCTGTGAGCTAGTGGACATGGAGATGGTGCAATTCCATCCAACGGGGATGGTCAAACCCGAGTCGGCAAAGGGACGACTTGTCACCGAAGCCGTTCGTGGTGAAGGTGGAATCCTCCTGAACAGTGAGGGTGAGAGGTTCATGCACAGATATTATCCTGAAGTGATGGAGCTGGCAGGCCGTGATCAAGTGGCACGATCAATAATGACCGAGGTACTTGAAGGTCGGGGTTCTCCAGACGGCGGAGTGTACCTAAGCATCTCACATCTACCGAGATCAATCATTGAATTCAGGCTTGAGAGTATGATTGAGCAGTTTGAGGATGCAGGAGTCGATATTCGGGATGAACCAATGCAGGTATCACCTACGTGTCACCATTTCATGGGCGGCATCAAAATCAATGAGGAGTCGGGCACGAATATCATAGGCCTCTACGCCGCGGGCGAATGCACTGGCGGAGTTCATGGCGGGAATAGACTGGGTGGAAACGCTCTTGCAGACACACAAGTCTTCGGCGCGCTTGCAGGTGAGAACGCCGCGAGATTCGCTAAGAAACACTCGCACACTGGCTTCGATAGGGACACAGTTGTCAAGGAGTTCGGGAAGCTAGAGTCTATGCTGGAACGAAAGGAGGGAATCTCTCCTGCCGATGCGAGAGCTGAACTTACCGAACTGATGTGGGAGAAGGTCCAGATCTTCAGAAAGGAGGAGGACATAGAGTACGCAGTGAAGGAGCTTCGGCGAATCGAGAAAGAGGTTGTTCCCAATATCAAGGTCGACGTTCAGGTCAAACGATTCAATCCCGGATGGCATCAGGCAATCGAGTTTGAACATATGGTGACCACAGCTAGGATGGTCGCGGAAGCCGCTCTCAAGAGAAAGGGCAGCAGAGGTGCTCACTACCGTGTTGACGGTGACCCCAATGATAAGGGCTATTACAACATCGTCATCAGGAGGGGCAAGGACGGGGAGATGGAGCTACGGAAGGAGGACCTGGTGATAACTTCAATCACACCACCATAATGGAGGAGTAGATGATGACAAAGACAATCAAAGCGAAAGTCTTCAGGTACAACCCAGACCTTGACAATAAACCATACCTTCAGGATTTCGACATTGAGTATGAGTCTGGCATGACCGTCCTTGATGCTCTCCTTCAGATTCAAGACATGTACGATTCAAGCCTAGCCTTCCGATGGGAGTGCAGAGGTGGTCAATGTGGTTCTTGTGCCGTGAAGGTGAACACTATTGCACGGATTGCCTGCCGAACCAAGGTGAATCCGGATGAGAATCTGCTCCTCGAACCACTAGAGAAGATGCCTGTGATCAAGGACCTTGTAGTTGACATGGCTCAGACCACCTTCCGACTTAGACGTATCCGGCCATACGTAGCCCGTGACAAGAAGCCAGAGAGACCCGAGATTATCTATGCCGAAGAGATAGAGAAGGTTAGAGAGATACGCAAATGCATAGAGTGCAGTGCATGTCTATCAAACTGCCCGATTGTTCATGAAACTTGGGACTATCCAGGACCCATGATCATCCGACAGATAGCACGTCTTGAGCTGGACCCGCGTGATGTAGAGGACCGTGTGGCTATGGCCATGAATGAGTCGGTCTATAGCTGTACGACCTGCAAGATGTGCGAGGATATCTGTCCAAAGAAGATCAAGATTCCGTCTCTTGCAGTCGAGCTTCTCAGGGCGAAAGCTGTTGAGGCAGGCTATCCACTAGCTGAGGGCCAGCAGGGCTTCCTCGATTCCATAAACAAGACAGGAAGGGCCGTCCCTGAGAAAGATGCGCCACTGCTCAAGGACATTGAAACAGCAGAATTTCTTGTTGACAACCCACGAGGACGTGTTGCATTCTTCACTGGCTGTCTTATCGACTACAGAATGCAGAACACCGGCAGGGCATTGATTGAAGTCCTTAATCGAAACGATATAGATGTGATTGTTCCCAAGGAACAGTGGTGTTGTGCGAGTCCTGCTTTCAGGACGGGTGACCTTCACACCGCCCACGCGGCGGCAAAACGCGTGACCGAAATCTTCGAAGATGCTGCAGACAAATACAATCTTGACACAGTGGTTGTTGCCTGTGCAGGATGTGGGAAGACTCTGCGTGAGGACCACCGACCATTCATTGAAGAAGGGCGTGGTGAACCGCTGAAATACGAGGTTTATGACCTCGCTGAGTATATGATTCAAGTGATTGGTAAGGAGAACATAGTTCCACCCAAGGGAGAAATCAAGCTCAAGATTACCTACCACGAACCATGTCATCTGGGAAGAGGTCAGCATGTATATGATGAGCCGGTCGAATTACTCAAGATGATTCCAGGAGTGGAATACATCGAGGATCCATACCGAAATCGATGTTGCGGTGCTGGAGGAGGTGTCCGTGCAGGTCAGCGTGAATTGTCACAGAAGATTGCAAACACAAAGAAGGAGTACATCAAGGCCACAGGTGCGGAGATGATTACTACCGAGTGCCCTTTCTGTACAATTCAGATAACCGATATCCTCGAGGAAACTGACATTCAGACTCGATACATCCCTGATCTTCTGGCAGAGTCCTACAGAAAAGGCGATGCGAAATAGAGCCCATCATTACGAGACTATGATAGACTCACGACAGACCGAACAGGTTACTGTTTCCCCCCTTACAGCGATACGTTCCATTTCAGCTTTACAGTAAGGACACACTTTGATGGTCTTGGGAGGAGGCCCAGTGCCTGTACCGAGAATGAAGTCTCCTCCATCGTGGTCTATTCTGCCAGAGAGCTCGCGACCATCTAAAAGGTCAGTCAATATACGAGTCACGTTCATTGCGTTGACACCGGAATCTTGGGCAATCCGTTCAATTGAGATACGACGTTTTGCCTGAACTACCTTCTTTACTGCAGTAACAGGGTCCGTCATTACGGTTTTGTCAGTTGGTGGAGGTTTGAGAGATTCACGTGCCTCCGAGAGTCCCGATGGCACACCGCCCGCCTCACGGAGCTTAGACCTCAGCTCTCCTGTCTTCTTGTTGTACTCATCCTCCGAAAGCATGCCACGCATGTAGTCTAGGTCGACGTCTTTGATGGCCGCTTCAATTCTCTTGATTTCTTCGGGGTCGCTCATGAGCCGAAAATCTCCAGCGGTCTAGTGTATCCCCTTCAACAACTCATCAATATAAGCCGACCTGAGGGAAATACCTGTGACTCTAAAGACGTATCCCTTCTGGGAGTTCGTCCAGTAGGAGGCCCTCAGACTCAGCCTTCCTAACAGCCTTGAGGGCTTTACTTCCTCCTATGTTCTCCAAGGCTCCTGCAACGGTCTGCCTGACAAAGAGGGACTGATCGTGTAGTGCTCCAATCAGTGGGTCAACCGCAGCCTTGTCTTGTCGCTCACCCAGTTGCACAGCCGCGTAGATGCGAATCATATACCTCGAATCAGCAAGACACTCAATCAAGTGTGAAGTTGCCCTAGGGTCTTTAGTCTGGCCAAGACGGTCAACGGCGCCAAGTGAGATTTGCTCATCATCACTCTTTATTTCCTGTATGAGCTCATCAATAATCTGGGTATTCCTTACAGAGGATTCCTTCGTGCTTTTCTTCTTCGAAGACTTCACCTTCTTGGTTGGTGTCTTCTTCTTTGTGGTAGTCTTCTTGGTCTTGCTTGGAGGCTGCTTCGCCTTAGTCTTCTTAGCTGCCTTCCTTGTACTCTTCCCGACCTTCGCAGTTCCTCTTTTCGCCTTGCTTTTCGTAGTCTTCTTCGGTTTGTCTGATGTCTTGGACAACACCACATCTCTCCAAGATTGGCGAAAACGGTTGGTCAGCAATCCAACCTGTTCGTATTAATGGTTTTGACTCATCTTGCCGCATCAAAAACACCTTAACTCATACTGAAGTAGACCGAATCGAGGAGAACACCGGTTTGCACGAGTTTTCAGCAGCATGTGCGATTGTGGACGCAGCACTTCAAGCTGCTGAAAGCTACAACATCAAGAAGATCACCACCGTCAATATTGAGGTGGGCGAGTTCACATTCCTAGTTCCAGAACAGCTGCAGTTCAATTTCGAGATTGCCAGCAAGAAGACGTTGGCTGAGGACGCCACACTGAACATCAATCTGGTGAAAGGGAGAATCAAATGTGATGACTGTGGATATGAAGGAGAGGCTCAGGATGAAGAAGACCTACCACCTGAGGTCGCAGTGTTTGCAACACTGAAGTGTCCCAGCTGTCAGAGTAGTGGAACAACAATAACTGGTGGCAAGGAATTTGTCATAAGCAATATTGAGGCTGAAACCGACACCACAAGATAGCGGGCTGTGTGAGCACTAGATTAGTACGGCGTTGAGAATACCGTCTTGACCGGGCCGGCTTGTGACCATAGCATTACCCTTGGCCGTCTTGATAATCGTGCCGCGAGTGATGACCTTCCTGCGTTGGTAGTCCATGCTTGCAGGGTTTGTTTCAACATCCTGTATCTCGACACGGAATGTCTGGTTCTTCTTCGGGTCTGTCACATTCACCATTGTCACCCGAAGTGCAGGGGCCTTTCTATTGTTGCCCTTGCTGACTATCTTCTTCCTCTTTGTTTCACCCATAACGGTTTCTGTTGGAGTGCGTCCCAGCTCGTGTTTTCTCTTGCTTCGAAATCGCTTAAGACGAGCTCCACTATCCGTTCGGGTCGATCTTCTGTGCCAGATACCCATTTCTGACTACCTCTTGGTTGAGTCACTGACGCACTCTGCAGAGTGGTTTTAAATCTTGCTTACTGGCGAAGTTCCTGCAGTCGCCAAGTGCCAACAGTCCTGTTCAAATACGGCTGAGGACGCTAGAATCCTGACCGCGACTGGAGGTTGAAATATGGCCAGAATCGAGAGTGCGCATGGTGCCGGTGGAAAGGTTATGCACAGACTACTCCAGGAGATAGTTGTCCCCTCCTTCGGAAGGAGGAAG
Organism: Promethearchaeota archaeon; assembly: GCA_048940825.1. Classification (GTDB taxonomy): domain Archaea; phylum Asgardarchaeota; class Thorarchaeia; order Thorarchaeales; family Thorarchaeaceae; genus SMTZ1-83. Next base: position 15,978 of record JBHLOD010000001.1, read on the forward strand.
ATAGGATCCATAGGCCTAGATGAGATGGATGACGGTGCCACATTCCACCACGAACAAAGCAACCTAATCGTATGTACAGATGCCCATACGGTACATCCGCTCTTCTTCCCAGGGGGTAACATCGGAAGCCTGGCTGCATCCGGTACGGTGAACGACCTCACCGTCATGGGTGCACGACCCGCTGCAATGACGAATACGGTCATTGTAGAGGAGGGGTTTGAGATTGACAAACTCCAAACGATTCTGAGGTCTTTGAATGACGTAATCGAGCCGCTGGGAGTTGCCATGATTGCAGGTGACACGAAGGTCATGCCAAGTGGTACCCTAGATGAAATGGTAATCTCTACAACTGGAATCGGAGTCATATATGGAGATGGCCCTGTGGCCGATAGCGGAGCCAAGAACGGGGATAGCATTATCGTCACAGGACCAATTGGAGACCATGGAACCTCTCTTCTAGCACATCGAGAAGGACTCGATTTCGATACCGCCCTAACAAGTGATGTAGCGCCCTTATGGGAACCTATCCGCGACTGTCTTGATGTTGGTGGAATACATGCCATGAAGGATCCAACTCGTGGTGGTACCGCAGTAGCGTTGAACGAGATTGCATCAAAGTCCAATGTTGAGATTGAGATTGAAGAGCAGCTGATTCCAGTTCGCCCAGCAGTGAATTCCCTCTCTGAGATTCTAGGTCTTGATCCATTGCACATGAGCTGTGAGGGGACTGTCGTGATGTCCGTAGACCCCACAAAGACAGATGATATTCTTAAGGCACTTCAAAGGCACGCGCCAACTGAGGACAGTAAGGTGATTGGCAGGGCGTCAGAAGGCAATCCAAGAGTCACCATGCGGACTGAGATAGGTGGAAGGAAGATGGTCCAAGTCCCATACGGCGAGCCGGTACCAAGGGTATGCTAGACTTCCTGTGAGCATAGGCTACCAATGCTTTGTCGATTATAGGGGATGGTCCGAAACGCGCTATGCATCTGAAAACCGCCATGACCATGTCATGAGGTCTTCGATTCCAGTTCCGACTGCTCTTCAAGAATTCTCTTCATCTTGAAACGAAGCTGAGCCTTTAGCTTCACCCTGTCGTGGTCCAAACCAAAATAGTCCGCGAAGAGGCCGGTTGTCTTCAGCAGCTTGGTGCGACCCTCAGGAATTGCCTCTACGAATTTCTTCTCCACAAGTTCCTTGATGTGATCGTAACAATGGGTTCCCCTGTCCGCAACAAGATCTGACTGCAGAATTGGTTGCTTGAGAGCCACATAGACCAGGGTCTGAAGAGTTGCGAATGATAATAGTCCCCCTGGAATCAGTTTGGCAACCTTTGGGGTGAGCTCTGGCTTGAGCTGCAACACAAATCTCTCCCTAGGAAGCTCAACGACCTCCAGGGCTCCTTTTCGCTTATTGTAATGGTGACCAAGCTCCTCAAGCAGCCGCCTTGTAGTAGACTCGGCCTTGTCAATAATGCCCGCGAGTTCTTCTATCGAGATTGGCCTACCTACCACATACAGAGCAGCTTCGAGTTTGACCAAGTCCTCATCCACAGGCATCACCTATCTCTCCATGGCAGGTTGTATTCCCTCAACATCATTCTCGAAGTCCTCTGGAGGCGGCGGAGATAACATCTTGACCCAGATAACCTGCTCTTTATCCATCCAGATGTCAATGAATGCTCTTGCAAAGAGATGAAGCAGAGCAAAGAAGACCCGCACAATCTCTCTCCTGGTATTGTTCATGAGAATGTCTATGAATCTCATAGTTTCATCTATCTTCATGATCTTGGAGAGGTCATCATACACCTCCGCAATATTCTCCTCCACATCAGCTCGTGTCGTTTCAACTTGGAAGGCCAACGGGTCTGCCCTGCTACGATACCTCCTCCTTCTTGGAGTAGGACGGCTGCGAACACCTTTGCTAAGCACTCGGTCCATTGCTATCAGCAACTCTTCGAGTGTCACGCGCTGGTTGCTGATTCTGAATGGCGGACGAATCAATGGAATGACGAGGTCTTCCTCCTCATCTTCCTCAGGTGGGAGGATTCCCAATTCGATTAGCTCTCGAGTCTTCTTCATGAATATGACAGAGGCAGAGTATAGCGCACTTCCCGACACTCTGAAGTCGATATCCCCCAACCGCTTCATTTCGAGAAGGAATCCTGACACGAGCTTCCCAATGTCTACATTCCAAGGTTTGATTTTGTCTAGCTGAAGCACATCTGTGAGAAGAATATATGGTGGAGCGGCCCAGAAGGGTATGTCATCATCGCTCATGCGGTCGCTGCCACCTCCTCTAGGTCCACAGACACAATTCTCGAAATACCATCTTGATTAGACACACCAATCAATAGATCCGCCTTTCGTACGGTAGTGTCTCTCAATGATACCACTATGAACTGCGATGATTTAGACATCTCAGAAATCAAGTTCGCAACATTGTGAGCATTGACATCGTCCAAGGCAGCATCGATCTCGTCAAAGACATAGAAGCTTGCAGGGCTGTACATCTGGACCGCGAAGATGAGTGCCAGACCAGTCAGAGTTTTCTCTCCACCGCTCATTGCATCCAAGGTCACGAGTTCCTTTCCCTGCGGCTTGGATCTGACAGTGATTCCACCCATTAGTGGATGCTCGGGGTTCTCCAGCATCAAGGTGGCCTCTCCGCCGGGAGAGAGCTTAGCAAACACCGTGGCAAAGTTGTCTGCGATATCGTTGTAGACTTGGAGGAATTTGCGAGTCTTCTCAGCCTCAATCTCCTCCATGAACTCGATTATCTCCTTGTGTTCCTCTTCCAATCGAGTCTTCTTGTCGACAATCTCGTCGTACCTTTCTCTTTCAAGGTCATAGTCAGTCAACGCCTTGAGATTGACGGGGCCAAGTACCTCAAGCTCCCTCTCAAAGCCCTTGATCCTATCGTCAAAAGCATCAATTTCCTTGTAGGTGAGTTCTCTTTCCTTCGCCCTCTTGGCCAGCTCCTCGTTCGAGTCAGACATTTCGTTCAGCTCTGCAGTGAGCCCCACAATATCAGTTTCGAGTCGTGATAGTTCAGTCTGTAGGCGATATACGGCCTTCTCGTTTCCGGTCTGCTCTTCTCTTATTTCCTCATGGCGCAATCTGAGATTCCGGAGCTTCTCTTTCAGTTCAAGCTGATGTACGCGCTTATCCTTCACTGCATCCTCAATCTTCTCTCTCTCAGCCTTGAGCTTGAGAAAGTCCTTCTCTTTCGTTGCCAGCTGTTCCTCAAGGAGTTTCACTTCTTCCTCTTGGCTTGGCATTACGGCGTTGAGTGACTCCAGACGATGTTCAAGCTCCACGAGCTTTGGCTTTAGTCTCTCGTCGATTGCCACCTTGAGAGAGGTCATCTCTCCCGTGAGAGCTTCACGCTCCTTATTGTGGTGTTTTAGCACTTCTTTCAAGTCTTTCAGGTACTGGCTCATCTTGGCTGTGTCTGATTTTGCTAGAGCCTCGTTGGCATCGTCGCGTTGCTCTCTCACCGTTTCTCTGTGCGCAGTGAGCTCTTCATCTCTTTCCCTCAAGCTCTCAATCTGGCTCTCCAGTTCACCTGTTGTAAGCTGTGCCTTACTGATCTTGTCCTTCAACAGGTTGATTCTGTTCTCCTTCTCTTCGAGTCGTTCCTCAAGGCTCTCTAGCTCCAGTCCTGCTCGATAATTACTCTTGGAGAGGTCTTGAATCTCTAGGTCCAGCTTGCCCTTGTCGGCGCGGAGTTGTTCCTGCTGTGCAGTAAGTCCAGATAGTATCTCCTCCAAGCCTCTGAGTTTCTTCTCAATCTCAGGACTTGTGTCTTCAACCTGAAGCGAAAGTCCCGTTGTTCCTCTATAGTAGTGTCCACCCGTGATTAGTCCGGATCTCTCGACTAGATCGCCCTCCAGAGATACTGATCTGAATCCCTTGAACCCCATCGCCTTGGCAGTTTCGAAGTCCTCTGTGACTAGTGTGTCTGAGAACACGAACTCGAATGCCGGACGCATCTTGGAGTCAAAGGTGACAAGGTCTATTGCTAGTCCTATCACTCCCCTACCACTAGGCACCTTCTTGGGTCGTTTTGTGCTAATCTTGTTGAGTGGGATGAAGGAGGCGCGTCCAACTTTCTCAATCTTGAGGACATTCACGCATTTCGTAGCAACATCATCGTCGTCCACAACGATGTGAGAGAGTCTGTTGCCTCCAGCAATCTCCATTGCTACCGCGTACTCGGGGTCAATCTTCCCGAGCTCCGCCACTGTGCCATAGATTCCCTCAATTGTCCCCGTGTCGCGTAGTTCCAGGACCCTGCCAATGGCGCGTCTTCTCTTCAAGAATGCCTCTTCCGCCTCTCTTAGGGCATCCTGCCTTGCCTGAACGCGAATCAACTCCTCTCTTGTGTCTTTCACAATCTTGGTTGACTCCAACACCTCCGCATCCACAGTCTTCAGTCGACTCTCAATTGCTTCGACTTCTGTTCGCTTGCCCTTCTCAAGTTCCTCAGATTCCTGGAGTTTCCCTCTTCTTGCAGGAATGACTTCTTGAAGGCCTGAAACCTCTTCCTCTGTCTTGGCGAGCAGTTCGTTCGAATCACGCAACTCCTCGTAAATCATTCCGAGTTCCTTGCCATCGGTCTTGATTGCCGAACGAACTTCAGAAACTCCCTCGTCGAGTGACCTCATCTGGTTGTTGAGATCCTGCAGTCGCTGGGTCAATTCGAAAGTATCAGCCTGCTCTTTCTCAATTCGTTCCTCAAGAGCAGTCATCTTGTTCTTGCAGCTTTCAATCTCACCATCCAGTCTGATGAGCTCCTGCTCCTTCTCATCCATCAGGGAGTCCGATCCACTGACCTGTTCCTGAATCGATTGAATCTCTATCTCAATTGACTCTCTTTCTCCGGCACTCTTCTCAAGCTCGACTCTTGCTCGTTCAAGGTTGCTGTTTGCATGATCCACAGCGGCCGAAATGATTCCATACTGCTCCGAGATTCTAGCAGAGTCTCCGCCTGTTATCTGATCAATCTCGGTGTCTATTTCCTCAATCTCCCCATCTGTAGTTTCAGTTGCCTGCTCCACCTCTACAAGCTCTCTGCTCAGCTGCTCCGCTTCTTCTGCTCTCTCCGCTAGGGTCTCGTGAATGGTTTCGATTCTACTTCTTCCCTTTATTGCACGCCATGCCACACTATCAATCCGAATCTGCTTTATCTGATCATGAAGCTTCTGATAGCGAATCGCATCCCCTCTCTCCTCTTCAAGCTTCTCGAGCTGGCGACGTCTTTCCTGGAGCTGCATATCTACCTTACCGAGGTTGGTTTCACTCTCTGCCAACTTCTTCATGGCACGCTCTTTCTGCTCGTCATATGCAGAAATCCCTGCTATGTCTTCAATCAGTTTACGACGATCGCTGGGACTTACCTTTACTATCTGCGCTATCTCCCCCTGAAGAACCAGATTGTAGCCATTTGGGTCCACTCCAATCGCTCCAAGCACATCTAGAACGGCAGTCCTAGTTACAACCTTGCCGTTGATGCGGCACGTTGACTTCCCATTGTCGTCCAGTTCTCTCTCTATGACGACTCTATCTGCGTCTATCTGCAATTCTCTATCTCTATTGTCAAAATGAATCTCAACGTGTGCAGACTTGGCCTTGGGCGGCATGTCTGGTTTTGGGGGAGAATAGAGAAGATCTGAGAACACATTTGCTCTGAGTGTCTTTGCACTGAGCTGCCCGAGCACGAAGAGAACTGCATCAACAACATTGGACTTGCCCGAACCATTAGGGCCAACTATGCATGTGAAGCCAGGATTCAGTCTGATTGTGACATTGTCTCGGCCGAATGACTTGAAGCCCTTACACACAAGCTTGTCAATGTGGACCAAGACGCTCCCTTCCCGGCTCTGTATATATGTTACATATGAGGCGTGTCGATTGTAACCTCTCGATACTACGGTGGCCTAAATACGCTTGGTACTACCTTGGTAATACCCAGAGCATATTCAGATATGCCGCAGTGTATCTTCGACTAACCGGGGTTCGCAAAAAAAGGTAACTCTGCGTACGACTAGTGTTGGAGGCTAGCCTATCATCGACACCAAGGCACGCTTAAGAGCCATCCTGACAAGCCCCATCGACTCGCGTGCACCCTCTCCTGCAATCCCCGCCAACACAAGTTTCACGTCGCCTAGGATTGCTATGAAGCCATTGTCAGTGGCAATTGTGACTTCCTTCAACCCTCCCTTGTCAAGTCCGCTTGCAAGCTGAGATGAATTGGCTGCAATCTTGACAGAAAGATCAGCTATGTCGGAGTGTTTGATTCCCCCAGTTATGGTATGACCGAAGATCACTTTCCCTTTCGCATCACAGACCACGATGCCTTGTAAGTCCTCATTCGCTGCCATTGTATCGGCAATAACCTGCTCAATCTTCTTCTGATCAACCACTTGATACATCCTCCGGGGATGAACTTGCACGCTATCAGACGTTTGAAGATGTCGTGTTTATATCTTATGTGTTAGTACTTTGTCCGATTTGCAGCTCCATGAGAGCACAACCGTAGCTGAGTTTTTATCCACAAAAGTGAACCATGGCCCAAGACTTTTGGAGTCGGTTATGAATGCCTATGCTAAGAACTAGTTCGGAGGCTTTTCCGGCCTCCAAGAAGGTCCTTGGTGACCTTCCGTACGTCTTGCGTGTCGAGTTTGGAGACTTAGCACGCGACGTAACCAAGATTGTCGGCAAGCCCATAGCTTGCCAAAAATGCAATGGCTTTCTTCTAAGTGTAGATCAGATAAAGGACGACGACAAGGTTGGAAAACACTTCGTCTGTCCTTTCTGCGGAACACTGAACGTTATAGAAGGCGAGATTGTAGTAGCAGGTGATGACACGGACTTCGTTGTCGAAACGCCGCCCGAGAGGACCGAGGCCGACACGGACATCATCTCGGTAGGAGGTAGGTCCTTCTTAGGACTGATTGATGTTTCTGGGTCGATGGCTGGGGCGAATCTTGCTGCGGTGAAGCGCAGTCTGAACACGTCTATCGACAGCTTGGCCGCCAACGCACCCGACACTATGTTTGGGCTCATAGAGTTCGAGAGCTCAGTCCTGTGCAGGAATCTCGAAACCGGCGAACCCGTAGAACTCCCTCGAGAGTCTTTCATGAGCTTCGACAACATCACGGATGCAACCAAGCTTCTATTGGACCAGATTAAGCTAGTTCAGGTCGGTGAGAATGCTGATAATCTGAAGAAACATGTCTCAGCCCTTAGAGACCAAGGAGGAACAGCTCTTGGTCCTGCTGCTGCCATGGCATATGTGATTGCCAAGCACAGGAATGTCGGTCGTATAGTGCTGCTCACAGATGGACTTGCGAATGAGGGAATTGGCGCCCTTGAAGGCTACCAGGTCACTCCTGCGGGCAGTTTCTATGAAGACCTTGGGGACAAGTTCAGGGAGCTCGGTGCTGCCGTTGACGTTGTCGGTATCGCCTCTGGTGCTGGAATGGAACTCAAGACCTTGGGTCTAATGCCTGAGGCCACAGGAGGCACAATGTATTACGTCACACCCAATGAGCTTGATAGGAGTCTTTCTGAGCTTGCCGGAGCTGAACTACTGGGTCGTGATGTTGAGGTGAAGCTCATCACACCCGCTGGCGTGCGCCTTAAGGATGCTTCAGGAGCCTCTAGAGCCGTACTTGACGAGCTGAGGAAGAAGGGCGGTGGCAAGATTGGGGTGGTAGGAGAAGACCACGAGCTCTACTTCGAGATTGAACCCGAGAAGAAAATCAAGGATGAAGAGGTTCCAATCCAAGTTCAGGTGGCCTATACTGATGAGGAAGGTGCCCGAAGAGTCCGTGCCGTCACGACAAAGCTGCGCGTGTCTGAGAAGGAGGACGAGATCATGAAGACCCTCGACCCAACCGTGGGTGCAACCTTTGTCACGCAGAAGGCTGGCGAGGACGCAATCAGGGGTGAGAGATCCAAGGGCAAGAAACGCCTCGAGTCCTTCCGTTCTGCTATGAAGGCACGAACGAAGGCCGCACCTAAGGCCGTAAAGACAATGCTGGAGAAGGCCGACCGTGTTCTAGAAAGAGAGGAGGAGGAACTCGAGATTCAGGAGGCGCGAATGGCAGCCGCACCCGCAAGAGGTGCAGCCCCGTCTGCCGCCGCTGACATGTCTGCCGTAGAGAATCTAGCGCAGATGAAGAGGAGTTCGAAGAAGATCTTTGATGACGAAGATGAAGAGTAGTCACACGCATGAGTGACGCTGACCAACCTCGCGTCACTCAGTTTTTTCTGAACCTCGGCGTGGAATGCGCAACCTTTTGCGCAAACGAGCTATTTTGAGACGAGAACATCATCAATAGTCTAAAATACCCAACTGCGGCGTTAGGAGTTGTCAAATGCAGATTTGACTGCAGCGGAGATTCTATATTGATAAGCCAAGAGCGCCTCAAGAGCATCATCGACCGACTCAAAGCACAGGACGGTGTCCGTGGAGTCGTTGTGACTACCATGGAGGGCTTGCCCCTGAGTAGCGATCTTGACCAAGAAACCACCGAGAATGTCGCTGCAATCATAACCTCTCTTGTGGGAAAGGCACTGGACACGGTGCGACTCCTACGGGAGGGTGCGCTGTCCTTCCTCACGCTGGACACAACACAAGGTCAAATAAACATCGCACCGGAAGAACAAGAGGGCCTGATATTAGTGGTCCTCAAGTAGAACTACTGTTAAGGGGTTGTAACCATGAGTGATCCAAAAGCGTTCGACAAGATCCTCACCGACATCATACGCCAGGACAAACACATCAAGAAGGTAATCCTGGTAGACAAGACTGGCTTGACCATAGCCAATGTAAGCAAGCTCTCGTATTATCCTGTGGATGTTGATTCCATCGGCGCGATTGCAAGCGCAGTGTTCTGTGCCAGTGAGGAGCAGGGCAAGAACCTCCAGATTGGTGAGCTGGAGATTGTGACCTCTGAGTTTTCAGAGGGTAAGATATTCGCTTCCGCCTGTGGGAAGGGCGTGCTCTGTGTCGTATCTGACCCTGAGGTCAACATCGGTATGGTCCGCCTGGTCATGAAGAAGCAGGGCGTACAACTTGCCGACGAGCTAGACAAGTTCTTGGCAGTGGAGCCTCTCACTCCCTCTGACAAGGACAAGGAGATTGACGAGGAAGATCTCAAGTCTGCCCTGGCAGAGCTTGAAAGAGTGTAGTTCGGGCACAAGTTTCCCCAATGAGCCTCAATTGTGCCACAAAGGCTTTTATGAGACCACACTTTTAACACATCCACCCCCGAAGCAGGGCCTCTGGCTAGGGACCGGAAGAGCAGAAGCAGCGACGTACTGAGGTGAACAGCGATTCGTAAAGACGACAAAGGGCGCATCCATCTGAAGTTGGTCTTCTATGGACCGTCTCTTGGAGGTAAGACGACTGCACTCCGATGGCTCTACGGGAAGGTCGAGGGGCTTCAGAAGGGCGAGTTCACTGCAATTGAGGATGAGACCAACCGCACGCTCTTCTTCGACTATGTACCGATGAGCGCAGGAGGGCGCGTTCTGTTTGACGTCTTCACGGTGGCAGGTCAGAAACGTCACCGACACCAGAGGAAGGTTGTACTTCAGGGGACTGATGGAATACTGTTTGTCGCAGACTCATCACCTGATCAGAGAGATGAGAACACTGAGAGCTTCGAGGAGCTGAAGTTGTTCCTGGGCGACGCGTTGGGTCGTGAGATTCCCATTGTCGTCATGTTGAACAAGCGTGACCTACCGAACAGGATGTCGCGCGATGAGATGCTCGACCTGCTTGGTCTTGGTGGGAATGTGCCAATCTACGAGACCATCGCAGTCCAGGGCGTAGGAGTTAAGAGGGCGTTCCAAGCCATAGCGCGAGAAGTTATCTTGAAGAGAATGTACAAGTGATATTGACAGGTGAGGCTGATGTCAGAGACCCGCGGAGACACTTTGGAGGGCGTTCTTAACGAATTGCAGGGGAGTATCCCTGAGATTGAGGCCTGTGCAATAGTCAGCGTTGAAGGACTCCCGATTGTGTCAGCTTTGCCAACAGATGTCGATGAAGCAAAGGTCGCAGCGATGACAGCCGCCATGTTGACCCTTGGAGAGAAGGCTGCAATAGAGCTCGGAAAGGGGAACTTGGAGCAGGTCAACATTAAGGGTGTAGAGGGCTGGCTACTCGTGATTCAAGCCGGAATGAACGCATGTCTCACTGTTTCCACAACAGCTAGTGCCAAGCTTGGCATGGTCTTTCTTGAGATGAAGAGGGCGGCCGAGAAGGTTTCCCAGATGATCTAGTGCTAGTGCATTGCTTGCTCCAGCATCAAGGCTATTAGGGTACACACTCTGCTTCAGAGTGAAACAGGAAGTGCAACTGATTGAACCTGACTGGTCCTGTCTACAGGCTGTACGAGTACGTCTTGCATAGGCAGTTGCACAAAGACCAAGCTCCACGTCATGTAGGGATTATTCTTGATGGTAACCGACGCTATGCCAGACAACACGGTCTGGAAGTCCCTTGGTTCGGGCATCAAAAGGGTGCCCAAAAGGTGATGGAAGTACTCAGGATTCTGTGGGAGGCAGGAGTCAAGGTATGCACGCTTTACGCATTTTCCGTCGAGAACTTCGAGAGGAATCGCGATGAAGTAGAAGAGATAATGGCCATTGCCAGAGAGAAATTCAGTGAGGTAGTGGGAAACCCTGATGTCCACAAGCATAAGGTCCGCATCAAAGCAATTGGTCGAGTCGATTTGCTGCCTGAGGAGGTTCAACTGGCAATTGCGCAGGCAGAGACCGAAACTGAGAACTACAGCGACCACATTCTCAATGTAGCCATCGGATATTCAGGCAGAGCAGAACTTGTGGATGCCGTACAGGCAATCGGTGAGAAGATTCGAGATGGTGAGCTAGACCCATCGAAAGTTGATGAAGAACTGATTGAAACCCACTTGTATACCAACGGGGTTCCTGATCCTGACCTCATTATCCGAACATCAGGCGAAGAGCGGCTTTCTGGGTTCCTTCTCTGGCAGTCCGCCTATTCCGAGCTCTACTTTGCCCAGATCTACTGGCCTGCTGTACGAAGAATAGACGTCTGGCGTGCTCTGCGCTCCTATGAGCGCCGCTCGCGCCGATTCGGCAAGTGACTGCCTAACTTCGTAGTTGGACCCGGCATGAACCTGAGAAGTGGTGACACAGTCTTTTATATTGGCAAACCATGTCTTCGAGTCTGTTCAGGAGATCATTGCATTGGCCCGAAAGCCAATTGATGTATACCGTGGTCTGATTAACACCGGCATATCCGCAGAGATTGCTCCACACATCGATGCAGTCGTAGAAAGGTACTCTGACCATGAGTTTGCAGAACTGAAGCTTTCCCACCATCTGAAACGATTCATTGACATCTGGTCAAAACACGTCGCACATCTGAATCAACGTGGTTCCGTAGAAATCCCAGACCTTACTGCAGCAATTGACCTGCTTGACTACTTCACATCCACATCAAAGTGGTGGGTCTTGTCTAGAGATGACCCGGGGCTTGTACTTAGACCCGCTTCTAGAGATCCTCGCAACTTCCTCAAGTCATTGCCACTCATCAACATTGGACAGGGCGCCTCGGGAAGAGTATCCGGGGCTGCGGAGAAGCTCTCGAGTTTCCTGAAAGAACACAATCTTGGAGCGACGGAATCGCGCATAGACCTACGTCAGCACATCGTTTCTGTTTGGCTACTACTCAGTGCCTTTGTGTGCAAGAGTCAAGGACGCAGCACTACTGAGGAAGCAGACTTCGAAACAGCGTATGACATTGTACGTGTGTTGTTCTTCTATACGCCCAAGGATGACTTCCTGGCACTTACTGCGGTACGTCAGATTGCCACGAACCCAACCTTGGCCAAGGCTGCAGAGATCAATTTCGCACGCGGTTTCGACCGCAAACTCGATTCGTCATTGGCAGCACGACTTGAACGATCTCATGGAGAGTATCTTACCAAGATTGTCAAGTTGACGCCTAGCGCATCTAGAAGCATTCTTACAAACTCACTTAGAGTCTTGGCACAGCTACAGGCATTGAAGCTGGGTATGAATCGAGTCGAGGCTGATGAGTATGATTCTGTGATAGTAGGAGCGATGAGTCTACTAGACAAAATAGAGGTTCCTTCAGCCCTGCTTCACGAACAGTCCAAGGTCCTTGAACTATTCAAGAGTCTACAGCCTGCGGAAGGGGTAGAGGAGAAAATGGCACTTATGAGAAGAAGGATTGAAGGACTCTTGGTAGATTCAACAGGTAACAGAGACTTCTTGCTACAGTTTGCCAAGTTGATTCCAAGAATCACAGCATTGCTGCTGCTGCTTGCAGGTGGAACAAAGACTCAACACGGAGACCGACTGCAAGACGCTGATGTGAAAAGAGGCCTAATCCTACTCAATAGGCTGCTCAATGAGTAGAGTTTCTTTTCTACTCAGGGCCCTCAATCAATATCCTTGCATCAACTACAAGAACACCTTTGCCCTCATCGTAGAGAAACACTGGATTGCAGTCTAGTTCTGTGATTTCCGGATTCTCCTCCACCATCTTTGAAACAGATATTATCACGTCAACCAAGGCATCCACGTCACGTGGAGCCTCTCCGCGTATGCCATCCAGAATCTTAGCGGCCTTAATCTCTCGAATCATCTCTCGCGCATCAATTTCGGTCAAAGGTATCAGGCGAAACGTCACGTCTTTCAAGACTTCGACAAAGATGCCGCCGAGTCCAAACATTAGAGCATGGCCAAACTGAGG
>JBHLOD010000074.1:0-4292 GCA_048940825.1 Promethearchaeota archaeon
AGCAGGTGAACCAGAGAAACCTAGGCTTAAGATTGAAGTTGCGGGTGTGGAAGAAGTCACTGCGGCTCCAACGACCTATGCCTCTGCACCAAGCGCAGAAGAGGAAGAGCCCATTCCAGTCGATGATGGCAAGTTCATCTCAGACGAAGCATATGAGCCTCCTTCTTCCGAACCTGAGTCCACGCTACCTGAAGCGCCAGTGTCCGATGCAGAGCCAGCTCTTGAACCTGCCGCGGTGATGGCACCCGAACATGTCGTCAAACCTCTATTGCATTCCAAGGTACTGATTCTGGGAGAGGACGGAGTTGGCAAGCAAAGTCTAATGAACAAGGCAGAGATGGAAGCGGTTCCATCTTCAGATGACGTGGTTGATTTTGTCCCCTACATCCATAGCAAGGTGTTTGAAACAGAAGACTACCGAGTCCGGCTGAATGTATGGTCTTTTGATGAAGCAGTTAAGTCAAAGATAAGTCGAAGTGAATTCTACGATGAAGCGGAGGCCCTCATCATCGTCTATGCGGCTTCGGACAGGTGGAGCTTCGATTCGATTGACTTCTGGCTTAAGGAGGCTTCAATCACAACTGAAGAACTCCCACCCATCGTGATTGCAGCAAACAAGACAGACCTCGTGGTAGACGCTGCAGATGATACCGGAGATCAGCCAGTGACCAAGGAGGAAGGATTCGCGCTGGCAGAGGAATTGGCCCAGAGGTTTGGCGACGAAGAGAGACTCCATCCTGTTGCCTTCATCGGCACCTCGTGCCTAACTGGCGAGGGTGTTGTGGACGTTTTCGTGACCGCAGCACAGCTAGCTTCGCGATACAAGTAGGTGATTACGACGGCTGACACATGTGAGAGTTGCGGGAGGATGGTTGAGCCACAGGGCTCCGTTAAAACCTTGGAAGAACAGTTCATCAATGACACTCGAAAAGACAAGTCGATTTGCATAGACTGTTTTGAGAAGAGGTTCAGTGTCGTGAGTAGAGAGCGTGGCGATACTGGCGGCATGATCTTCGAGCTTCAGGAGAAACAGGCACCTAGGTCAGGCTTAGGAAGCTCTAGGTTCAGCTGCGTGCATTGTGACTGGGTTGCCTGGACGGAGGAAGGGCTCACAGCTCACATGCAACAGCGGCACAAGCGATAGAAAGTCGCATTCACTTTGTCAGCTGGAAGTATTCTCGCTCTCTTTCAATAATGTGCCCGGACAATCTGAGACCACCCACATTTCGAGCAGCACTCTCCAACATTCCCATCCTGTAAGTGGCAGTTCGGGGACCCACGCCCCTCAACCATTCCAGTTTCGACATGTCGAGTTTCTCATTCACAGAGAAATAGAGTCTGAGGTCTGACGCTATCGAACCTGTTCTATCGAACATGGCCACCGTCAATCCAGCACTGGGGGCAGCAAAGCTAGCAATCACCCACACAACGATGAAGGGATCGTTCGCGAAGTAGTCAAAGAACAGGAGAAATCCCGATAGGATTGGCTGGATCAAGGCTAGGACAACTAGGGCAAGAGACATGTATTGCGGCGCATCATCACTGCCGAGTCCGGCTACTCCTATGATATCCTGGTTTGGCGGAAACAGGAAGACCAGTACTCCGCCGGAAGCCACTCCTACCACTAATGCTGTGAAGAAGAGATTTGCAGTGAACTGCAGAGTGCTTTCGGACCATACTGCGGGGAAACTGATTAGGGATTGAATAGTAAGTGCGGCGATGATTGCTGCAGCGCCAGTAAGGAATCCTCTCCAACTGAAGAACTCGTACCTCATGACCATGATATCTTCAGACAAGACTTACTGACATCCAAACTATTCTACACCTATATAATTCACAGATTTTGATAAAGTTATTTGTGGCCGTAACCTTCAGGCAACCGGCCAGTCAGCACCTTGACTGTACCGAGAGAGAGCGATTTATTAGATTCTTGGTTTGGGGTCCATGCAGTCTACAGAGTTTCGTCGGACGGAGTGGATTCAGCTGAATGATGACACGATTGTGAGCGTAGAATCGGTATCTAGAGTGTACACGATGGGTGAAATCAAAGTCCACGCGTTGAGAGACGTATCGTTCGAGATAAAGAAGGGTGAGGCGGTCGGCATCATGGGTCCCAGTGGCTCAGGCAAGACCACATTGCTGAATCTGATGGGAGCTCTTGACCGTCCAGATTCTGGCCAAGTCAACATTGATGGTGTCAACATCACAGAGATGGACGAAAAAGAACTCACAATAGTGAGAAGAAACAAGATTTCCTTTGTCTTCCAGTTTTTCAATCTCTTGCCGGTACTGTCCGCCTATGAGAACGTTGAGCTGCCACTGCTAATCAGCGGAGTAGACGAGGAAGTCAGGAAAGAGAGAGTGGACCATCTCATCAACTTGGTTGGCTTGGCCGATAGGGCTGAACATAGGCCTGATGAACTGTCGGGAGGCGAACAGCAACGAGTGGCCATAGCAAGGGCCTTGGCGAAACCCCCGGGCGCCGCGAGTTCAGTGGTCGTTCTTGCAGATGAACCGACTGGCGACTTGGACTCGGCTACTGGTGAGGAGATTATGAAGATTCTGATTGAGCTGACAAAGGGTGAAGGGGGAACTCTGATTTGTGTCACGCATGATCCAGATGTAGGAGAGAAGATGGACAGAGTCCTGAAGATGAGGGATGGAAGAATAATAGATTCATGAGGGGGCGTTGTTGGCAGCAGTTCCGGTGGGATACGAAGCGTTTCACAGTCTTCGACGCAAGAGCGTGACACTGCTATGTTTCCTGCTAACAGCCACCATGATTATGGGAATCGCAGTGTATGTCGATTCATACTCAGTCCATTATTGGGACGAGGCTATGGACGTTGGAGAAGTTTCCATGTTCATAGATGGAGACGACGTAGATAGCATCATCTCCAGCGTGCGCCAAATCGATGGCATCTCAGAGGCGGTCCTCCTAAGAGAGGCCTCGGCGTATGTATACTTTGAATACATGGGGGCCGAGGCGTGGGACCATTTCCGTGTGTGTTCACCCACGCAAGAGTACCTTGACACGTATCCAAGCATCTTCACCATTACGAGGGGGAGGATGCCCCAAAGCGACTCAGAGATTGCGGTTTCAACTGTGGTGGACGAATGGGAGTGGATGAACATCACGCTCGGGTCCGAGATTGGCTACTCGGGAATTGAACAGACTGACAGACGTAATGTGACTGTGGTCGGTCTATATACAATCGGCAGGTTGGGTGCGGACGAATGGTATTCTTACTACTATGCCAACTGGATGGCAATTGTCGTTCCAAGCCTACTAGATCAGGATTCCGAAATGGCTAGTATACATGCCAATGTGGATAGGTCAGGAGTCACACCCTTCAATGCAGCTGGTTCACTGGCATACCTCACAGGAATTGCTGAAGCAATCAGGTCCCTTGACCCGTTTTACTCTCCCGAGAATCCATGGTCTCGATATTACGTCACTAATTTCCTTGAGTCAGGAGTATATTCCTACATCGGCTGGCAAACAAGTACACGGCTGAACCAGCTCTGGCGAGCAGCTCCAGTGATACTGCTCATCCTGATGGTCAGTTTCCTAGCTATCAGGCACAATGTGAATGAGAGGAGATACGAGGCAAACATGCTCATGGCGCGAGGAGCCTCAGAAGGTGATGTGAACAGCATCGTGAACCGGGAGATTGGCATGATAGCTTTGTTGTCTTGTGGAGCAGGTCTCCTATTGGGCTTGGTTTCCAGCAGAATCGCCCTTGGAGCTACTGGGTTCTTCCAGTTTGACATCTCCCTGATGATAAGTGAACCATGGCTAATCACTCTTGAGTCAATCATTCTTGCTTTGGTCACTGGGATATTGCTGCCAGTCGTCACCCTCATCTCGTATCGCATAGTCTACTCGACCAAGAAGACAGTTGAAACGAGCGGTGGAAGATTGAACAAGCTTACTCGGGGACTAGCCCTCATCAGATGGGACGCACTGGTCGTTGTACTTGCTGCTCTTCTGATGATAGCAATGTACTCAGGTGGATCAGAGATCCAGTCTAATCTGATACTTGGTTTCCTAGCCTCGTTAACACCATTGCCACTCTTTCTTGGCGTCGCGAGTCTTGTCATCAAGGGAGTACGAAGAGGAGCCCACCTCATATCCGGAGGGCTTGTGCGGGCGGTGGGCGAGGTGCCAGCATTTGTGGGGGTACGTAGAATTGGCAAAGAAGCATCGTCTGCAGGGCCTGCGATAATGGTCCTTGTACTAGCAATTAGCTTGGCATGGAACAGTGCGGTCCTCGACAGCACGCTCCCTG
>JBHLOD010000074.1:4392-6544 GCA_048940825.1 Promethearchaeota archaeon
GCTGAAAGCTACGGTTTCGAGGAGGGCGACCTCATCCGAGCGTTCGAAGAGTGGGACTCTCCTCAAGTCTATGAGTTCACGATAATTGGTATTGTGCCTGCGATACCCGAACTACTTGAGAGAGCATCAGTGGGAAGAAGTGGAGAAGGTCCGATATTCTACCAGGAAACAATCGTGCCCCCACCCGGGCCTTATCCCTACTGGCAGAGAGGATTCGGAGAGAGGAGGGCTTGGGTCCATCGTGACGTAGCTAGGGTTGTATTCAGTAACACGACCCTTCTCGACCACTATTGTGTTGTGAGCACCGTCCCTAGCGCAAATGATACAGCTGTCGCTGAGGAACTCCTATCCGCTGGTGGTAACAACGTCATCGTAAGTGACAGATGGGGATCTGTGGACTTCGAGATTTCTCACTATCTGGGTCAGGTCGCATATCACATCGATAGAGCACTGGATACGATGCTTACAACCGTAACTGTCGGAGTCATTGTCGGAGCTTTCACCATCTATGCGGTCGAAGGAGTTCGTGCCAGACGAAGAGAGATTGCGCTCTTGAGGTCCATGGGAGCCACAAACTCCCTCATAGTGAAAGCACAAGGAGCAGAGTTACTCGTGCTGTTAAGTCTCAGCGTTGTTCTCCTCGGAGTCTATGGCCCATTGTTCTTGGCGAATTCCCTTCTGACTGCTGTCGGGACGTACGGCTCATGGTCGTACTTCTTCCCCGTGGTCTTATTCCCAGTCTTCCCATGGCCCATGATGCTCGCGGTGTTAGCTTTCTTTGTAGTGTCTGTTACTCTGTTCATTGCAGCGATAGCAGCCTTCTCATCAAGAGTGAACCTCTCCGCGGCTCTCAACGCAGCTTGGGCCGAAGCAGGTCCATATGGAGGTGACCTCTAGTGTTCCTCGTTTCAAGGCTGATGTCAAAGGCACCTCAAATGGCGGCGACCATTCTGATCTTTTCACTCTCAGCCGGAGTGCTTGGGGGGATTCTGTTCTACATGGACAGCGCAAGCCCGTACGTTCTGGGTGAACTGACACAAGACATCCCGGTGGACATGTTTGTCAGCTTCAGACCAAGTTTTTACAACCAGAATGAAACAACAATTGAGGACATAGACTCTGTGCTAAGGAGTCAGCCGTCCGTATTGGATACGGAGACCCTAGCGATACTTGAGACATACTATTGGGAAACCGAGGACTGGAGAGATGCCTATCGGGTGAACATTGGAGTCAACGAGTCATTCTTCGAAACATTCTCTGATGCAATTGACCTTCTTGAGGGCACAGCTGAAGTCAACTCTACAACGTGCATCCTAGAGCGTGGAAGGATGACAAGACAAGGACTGAGCATAGGTGAAAACGTGACAGTTTCTGTGGAGGCCTACAATGAAACTGGCGAGTGGTACTTTGTGGAGCATAACTACACAATTGTTGGTACATTCTCTACTACGCTATTCATGTATGCCTACGAATGGGGGGCACCCCTGTCAACTTCCCTCTTCATGGTCACATCCACAGACGGGATAGTAGAACGGTTCCAAGAACTGGGTACTGATTGGTACGGTATACGCAATGAGATTTGGGCCACTGTTGACCACTCTATTATCTATGAACCGGACGCCATAGGAGCAATGGAGGACCTCGAACACTGGATTGAACAGAGGACTCTTCCCTTCGCCTCCGTAAGTAATTTTGCACTGATAGCCGCAGTGTACGAATTCGTGACGTGGGGCATAAGTATGAGAGCAATTGCCTTGGCATTCTCCATCCCGACAATCGTCATGGCCATAATCCTCGTTCAGTACAACTCCAACCTTCTTGCGGACGAAAGAAGGCGCGACGTGGGTACGTTGAAGACACGAGGGTCTTCAGGTTGGCAAGCGTTTCGATGGGTCCTCAGTAGTGCCCTTACTACAGGAGTCATTGGCGGTCTGGGTGCCATTCTAGTTGGAGGACTTTCGGCAGTCCTCTCCGGCACTGTCAAGGAGCTGTTGACTTTTGACCTAACTCGACTTTCAGAGTTCACTCTACTTCTCCAGCCAGAAGCGGTTGTTGCGGTATTCATGTTCTCATTTGTGGTGGGTCTACTTGTTGCCCTCCCTTCAGCAGTGAAGGCCCTACTCATGACTCCAACTGAGGCGCACAGTATCAT
>JBHLOD010000075.1:0-6520 GCA_048940825.1 Promethearchaeota archaeon
AGAGGCCACTGTCGTGAGCCTCAGATACTCTACGACTCTTTCTTGTGCGCGTTTCAAGTCACCTCTCAGGTTTATTGATACAGTTGTGCCCTCATAGTCCCTCTTCCGTGGTTGCTCTTCCTCAACAACAGGAACGTTCTTTTCGATATCGACGAGTATCTTGTAGGCCATCCCAGAACTCTTACCATTTCGGGTGTGAACCAAGACGGGGGAATCTGTGGTGATTTGTCCGTGTAGAACGGCCATGGTCACCCCTAGACCAAAGGTACCCCGCTTCTGCCTTCGGTCATACTTGCTGCCATAGAGGACTCGTCCGAAAGCTTCTGGGACTTGGCTGTAAGGTACGCCAGATCCGTTATCAGCAACGGTTACAGTCAGCGTGTCGGAACTAGTACTTTCTATGTCCACTCTAATCCTCGGCAGTTGTTGTGCATCTTCACAAGCATCAAGACTGTTCTCGACTAACTCACGGACGGTTGAATACACAGCCTGAGTCGAATTGCCAAAACCTGCCATCTGGCGGTTCCTGTAGAAGAACTCGGCCGGAGAGATACTACGAAATCCTTCATCATTACACTGTGTCTTGCTCATCTTTGTCAATGAACTGAGGGGAGAACTGGGATTATTAGAGCAGGTATTACAGATTGAGAGTCATAGGTCAGTATCTTCCCAGAGCTCGGCCTCTAGCCTCGTCATCTGTCGTCGCGCTCTCTCAAGCATTGCATAGACAGCATTGTGAGGAGCCCCACCAATAAGCATGTCAACGGCCTTGTGAGCATACTGGAGTCCTGGATCGAATCCGATAAGTGAAACTGTCTTGCCATACACAGAAATCTTGGTTTCAGTCGTCCGCTCAATGACTCTTCTTGTTCTGCCACTCTCTCCGATTATTCTCCCTGCCACCCTCTTCAGCTGGTTAGGCGAAGACCCCACTATCTCACGAAGCGACACAACCACAAGGCGTGCGTCTTCATCAATCAGTGTGAGGGCGTTCTTTGGACTGAAACCGCGTGCCATTGCCCGGATGATGTCACGAGCCCTCCAGGCGAGGACTGGATCCTCGGAATCCTCTGGGCTCCTTATTGTCACAGTCCCCTCAGAATCCACCTCAATCTTGGTGTTTGTCAGCTCTTCGATTCTCTTCCGGACTCTGCCGTTGCGTCCAACGATAACTCCAACTCTCTCCATTGGGACTCTGACTGTTTCTTGGAAATGCATCTACTCTTCACCGGAGGCTAGTATGTGTTCAGCAATCTTCTCAGGATTCTCGGACGCGACTCCCAGTTTCCGGAAAAAGCTTGTGATGTTCTGAATGTCACGTATTAAGTACCGCTGCGCGTTGTCATGGGTCTTGAGAACAGCCTGTGACACATCGATGATCACCGGTCCTTTGAACCAGAGGATGTTATACTCGCTCAAATCAGCATGGACCAGACCAGCTTCGGTATAGCCAACTGTAATCATTCTCAGGAGCTGATTGAAGGTTCTTACCGGCGACGGTATCTCAACGTTCTTTATCATAGGTGCGGAAATCGAAGATTTGGGGTCGCCTATGAACTCCATGACTAGGACATTGCGCTGGATGTCCAGAGGCTTTGGAACACGTACTCCTGCATCATGATAGCGTGTGAGATTCTTGTACTCTTTGAGGGCCCATTGAGGAATCAAAGCGCGACTCCCCTTCTTGACGCGCTTGAACCTAGGATCGCCTACGATGTACTCTAGCATGAAATCTGTTTCAGCAGTAGAAACACGATAGATCTTGACGGCTACTGGATTCCCATCACTGTCTTCTCCTCGGTAGACATTGGCTTCTTTGCCCGTGCTGATGACACCATGTAGAGCGCTGATTGCCCCCTTGTTGAGTAGTTTGTACAGCGCTTTGAGCGTCGGGGGATCGATAACACCCTCAACAACCTTGAACTCGTCCGAGTCCTTGCGTCGTTTCATCTTACGGCGATCAAGCTCAGAGAGAAGTCGCTCATGTTCCTTGTCTAATCGTTTCAATTCACAGTGTCTTCCTACTGGAAATGGCCAAGCCTATTGTCAAGTCGTCCGCTCGCTATTCAGAAAAAGGTTGGCCTAGAACATCTTCAAGATGCCCTTCTTTTGGAGCCAATCTGTTTCATTGGCCCTGTAACGCCAAACCACATCGCCTTTCAAATCAGACTGGAACTCCCATGGCACTACTAGTACAGTGTCACCGACACGCATCCACACCCTCTTCTTCATGCGGCCAGGTATCCGCCCTATTCGAATCTCGCCATCCTCACAACGCACTCTGACTCTGTCAAAGCCAAGCATCTGGATTATGATGCCGAACATCTCACCCTCGTCTCTGTTGGGCGTTCTCACTCGGACTAACTCATCAGTTGGCGAACCCTGGTCTCTGCGCTTACCTCGTCGGGACAATGAAATCCTCCGTTTATGGCCCATTCTGCTTGGGCATTGGCACAGATTGACTTTGGAGGACATTTAAGCGTACCGAATGGAGATAGGGATTAAACTCAACAGAAACACCCGAATGGGCACCTCATTCTAGGGCAGCGGATAGACTGTGCCATCCAAGACTATCCCAAAAGTGGTTTCGCCCTCCTTCATATCCTGAGAAATAGACTCATCGTCAATCTCGAACATATCGAAAGTCTTTGAGTCCATGAGTTGTACAGGCTGGCCATAGACCTTTGTGACGACCATGAACTGACGCTTTGTAGACTCAGGTGAGATGAACTCTAGCGTTCTCCATTTTGAGCTCTTCATGTTGATTGTAAAACTCTGTCGGGTCTGGAGATCATAGCATCCGAGGCCACTCTTGCCCATTGACTGGACTTGGCATGGCGAGCCGTCTACTTTTACGAAATCATTCAGTGTGAATCTCTGCAGCCTTATGAGAATCGTAATTCTGTATTTTCTCTTTCCGCCCCGATCTTGACCAATGAGCTTGTAGTTCTCCTTTCTCTGTGCGAGGTATCTCGATTCGAGCTCATCTGCAATCTGTCTGCAGAGATGCTCAGAACCTATCTTGAGGTCGATTCCATGCTTGTTTCTGGTGGTTTCAGAAACGTACGCCTTTGCATCCTTACCATAATCTGCAACAGTCATATCAGTGATAATAGTCATTATCTCTTCTTCTTCAGATTCTGAAACCTGACGTCCATCGGCTCTTATCTGAAGAACCGCCTCGTGGTACCCTCCGCTCATCATAGAACAGGTATCACACGTGCCATACTTCATCCTGACCTCTACAGGATATCTTTCAATGTGACTGGGTAATGACTTGTGAGATTGCCCAGAAGCGCTTACGGCTATGTGAAGCACTCTGTCTAGTCTCTTCTCCTCTGTGAACTTGATTTTGGTATCGGCGATGAAACGTCGAATTTCATGATCCAAGAGTGTTCGAACCTGTCGCGTAACCAGGTCGGATGGATCGAGTGGCTCGCCTGTGATTGGTTTCCAGCCCCCTGGGACCTTCACGGCATCACACCTCTTGCATGAGTGCAATGTTAGAGGAGACCTGACATCAACTAGTGGATGTGCCTTTTCGTAGCACGTGGCACATAGGCCTTCCACAGCAGCCTTCTCTCCGCATTCATAGCAGGGGGCAGTCAAGTTCATCAACGGGTATTCATCTCCTGCATTCCCTTAAAACGTGGTTGGATTATGCGCTTGTTCTGCAACTCTGGACGTGTAAAGCACAACATTTTTCTGAATCATGATTAGATTCCCCTCATGCCTCGCCCAAAGCAATACAGAAAGGTCGCCGAAGAACCGAGAGTTTCAGTGTTCAAACCCGCAGGGATTCCCAGAGTTGAACTAGATGAGATTCTGGTCACAGTTGACGAGTTCGAGGCGTTTAGGCTGGCAGATTTCGAGAGGTTGAATCAGAGAGACGCCAGTTCCGTGATGCACGTGAGTCAGCCCACATTCAATCGAATACTCTCGTCGGCACGTAACAAGATTGCAGAGGCTTTGGTCAAGGGGGCAGCCCTTCGCTTTGAGGGAGGGGAATATGTTCTTCCCTGCGATGTTAGGGTCTTTCAGTGCAATGACTGCGGAAAGTCCACTGAAGCACCTATGGGAGAGCCAAGACCACGTACATGCCCTGATTGCGGATCGAGTAGTCTGTTCAGAATGAAAAGAAGCAAGGAGAGCGGTGAGTCAGAAACGTGAGCGTCTGGAGAATAGCAGTACCAGCTGAAACTGAACATGGACTTGAGAGTACGATTAGTGGACACTTCGGTCATAGTCCACTCTTTGTGATTTCGACTGTCGAGAACGGCAGAATAGTGGAAGTGGAAATTATGAGAAACGATGGACATGCCACCTGTGCAGAACCAGTCATGAATCTGGCCAAGAAAGGTGTGCAAGTTCTTCTAGCTCATGGCATGGGAATGCGTCCTTTCATGGTGACTCAGCAAGTCGGTATTGAAGTAGTCAGGGCAAAAGGAAGAACAGTGTCTGAGGCGGTTGAAAACTTCTTGAGTGGAAACTCTGCCAAAATGGGATCAGATTCTCTCTGCGGTGGAGGCGGCTGTCACTAGAGACGCACCCATTGTGCGTGAGGATGACCGTCAATATAGCCGACGGCCTGCTCATGAACGAAGCCTGCCTTGATTGCCGCTTTCACGCTCGTAGTCCCAACCATGTTCGCAATGGTAGCCCGATTGAGATGCTCGACGCACGTCTTCAGGTCAACGAGGTCTTCTCCGTAGAAGTCCTTCGAAACCTTGAATCTAACAGTTCCCTCTACGAGTGTCTTTCCAAGAAGTCCTTGGTCACACATTGCAACAACGTAATGCCCATCATGAGTTTCACGAACTCGTAGGTATACATTCACCACGCACGGGACCCCCTAGACTGGTCTTACTGAAGTGCGGGCTCCACAAGCCTGACAAACAAGATAGTATGCATTCCCTTCTTTTGCCATATTTGTGTCAGGACGAGTACATACCGGGCAGATTACATAGGACTCGATGTATCGGTTGAGAACATCGTGAACTTGCTCAGGAGTGAATTTACCGTTGAATATGGCGTTGCTACCCTCAATGTTCCCTGCGGTAGCCAGTTGTCCTGCAACATACTTGAGAACCTCTTTCCCGGGTCGGTTCAAGATGCTAATCATCTCTTGGAAGTTCTGCCAGAAGCTCCTATTGCCTTGAACCATGAGCTGAATGTCGGGGACTTTGAATCGTTCTCCAGACCTTTTGAAGGCGTCTTCTGGGACCTGTGATCTTGCTCTATCTAGGAGGCTCTCGTAGTCGTCCATGTGCCAACTCACTCAGTTTTCGCTATTAAGCTGTCGTTCGATACGCAGCTCAGGCCAAATCAAGTATTCGCAGGCCTGTAGACGCCTCTACTCACTTCCACAATCTTCCCTAGGTCATGTAGATCGATAACCTTCAGCTGGATATCAGAACGAGCGTGTCCGCGCTCCTCAAAGAACTCGATAATGTCACTAATTGGGACTCCACCCTTGTCGGCATGGTTCTCAATGAACTGGAGAATCTGTTTGTTGACCTTGCCAAATACCTGTGGTTCCTCAGACTCTATTCCTGTAGGTTCTGTGGTTTCTGCAGGCGTAGAGTCACCGAGAGTTTCCTGAAAATCCGAAACTGCTTGAGTGGGGACTCCACTCCCAGCTATCATTCCGGAATACCGCTCTAGTAGATGTACGGATAGATAGTTGGGATCTTCTATCGGCCTGATTATCTCAGGGATGATGTAGACCTCGCCCTCACGTTCTCGCACTTTTCCCACAACGAGGGTCAGCGCGTCAGAAGCTGCCTTCTCAAGCGATTCTGCCTCATCATCAAATGCCCATGCTTTGATTGTTTCTGTGCCATCGTCGATTGTGATGCTAGCAAGATCCTTACGTGAGAACTGTTCGACAATGAAACCAACAAGTACGACTCTTCTGAGTTCCACTCCATGAGGAGAAACCACATAGTGGCCGTTGTCCCTCTTGTAGGTTCCATTGACAATGTCGGATACCGATGCTCTAACAGCCGTCATCCTCTCTCTCATGTGAAGAGTTCCCCTTCGTCAGTAATCCTGTGATTTCATAGGTATTTATCATTCTCGGAGCCCTGGCCCAGCAGCTCGGTCAGAAGAAGTCTGTAAGTGAGCTCTGCTGTGTGGACCCTCTCACCTCTTCGAGAGCCCCATGAAGTCGTTCTAGGGACCTCTCGACTCTGTTTGGACTGAAGTCATGTTCAGAACAGAGAATCTGTCTGATATCAGCATCTTTTGGGTCAGACCATTTGGGTTCCTCGAGCTTAACTCTGGGAGGGTTCAAGAAGATTTCCCGAATCTCATCGTACGGATACTCGAGTTTGATCTTCCTTTCGGTTTCCACCTTCTCTAGGCTCCCATGTTTCTTAATCCACTTGAGGGCTGTCTTGGCACCGACACCCTCCAGCTTGTCGTTATAGTCAGTTCCAATAAGGATGGCTACGTCTATGAGCTGCTCTCTTGTTATCCCCATGAACCTCAAGTTCATGTCTAGGTCGATGAGTTCGGG
>JBHLOD010000076.1:0-6502 GCA_048940825.1 Promethearchaeota archaeon
TGGCGACATTTGGAATCTCAGCCGCTCTGTTCTTGCCTGCGGTTGCAGCCGCGCTCGCACCATGGTTCGTACCGGGTATCGAGGGCATCATCTGGACACTATACGGCATTGCTCTGATAGGAATCGGAATGCTATCCCACACAGGAAATAACGTTGCGATGGACTCATACGGTCCCATCAGTGATAATGCTGCTGGGATTGGAGAACTCTCCCCAGGTGACTTCGACGCGGATGCTATGAAGACAATGGCAGAGCTCGACGCTGTGGGGAACACAACCAAGGCCATAACCAAAGGTGTGGCCATCGCCTCAGCAGTGATTGCGGCAGTGAGCCTATTCGACAGCTATGTCATTGTAGCATTGCGACCTCTTCACTTGGAACACATCTTCCTTGATGACCCATTAGTGTTCTCTGGAGTTCTTCTTGGTGCGGCTCTCCCATGGCTGTTTTCAGCACTGAATATCAAGGCCGTCACGCGAGCTGCCGGACAGATGGTTATGGAAGTTCGTCGGCAGTTCAGGATTCCTGGTATCCTCGAAGGCACAAAGAAACCGGACTATGACAGAGCAGTTGATATCTCAACTACGGCGGCGCAGAAGGAACTCATTGCCCTTGCTGCTATCAGCGTTTCAATACCGATGATGGTTGGTGTCCTTCTGGGTGTTTCAGCCCTAGGTGGTTTCCTTGGCGGGATTATCGTGTCCGGCCAGCTACTAGCAGTCTTCATGTCTAATGCGGGTGGCGCCTGGGACAATGCCAAGAAGGCAATCGAAGATGAGCCATGTGATGTTCCTGCCAACAGAGGCAAGGGCTCAGAGCGTCACAAGTGCGGAGTGGTTGGAGACACGATTGGCGATCCACTCAAAGATACTGCAGGGCCTGCCCTGAATCCGATGATAAAGGTCGTCAACTTGCTCAGCCTCATTCTGGCGCCTCTCCTTGTACAGCTACAACTCCATGCTGGCACAACAGAGGCCACTACAATCATCTTGGCCGCTCTCTTGGTACTTGGTCTAATAACAATCTGGGCCATCCGGAAGAGCACGCGGCCTGCAGACTTCGGTATGCAAGCTCTTGAGGCTGAAGTGGTAGCTCAGTAGATTCTGGGATATTCAGAGGTGGCTTCGTTGCCACCTCTCATCTTCCTTTTTTCATTTCTAGATTGAGCGACGTATGCGTTGTCAGTATTCCCCCTAATCGACATGCTTTTGTTCTTAGAATACGCTGGACTACCTCAGAGAACGCCGCGTTTCAAGACATCAGGGCATGAGCGTGTCATAGATTGGAAGAAGAACTGGTTCCCAACAGTGTTTTTGAAGGCCATGCGTTTACTGTGTGGTCCATAGACTTCACACCTGATGGTCGTTACGTTGTTTCAGGTGGGCAGGATGCCACTGTTCGGGTGTGGGACTTGCAGTCTGGGAGTCTGCTACACACACTACCAGGACATAGAGGTGCAGTTTATGGGCTTGCCGCAATGTCAGATTCCAACAGGATTGTTTCTATAGCCGCCATGGACCTCGCGGTCAGAATCTGGGACATCAACAGTGGGACCATGATTAGCGCATTGGCTCCAAACTCTGCCCACGTGAATGCAGTCACTGTGAGCCCTGACAACAGATATGTCATCACTGGCGGAGATGACGGTAGGGTTCGAATCTGGGACATTGACAGTGGAGTCCTTCTTCGCGTATTGAACCATCCCGGTAGCATCTACACATTGATGGTTTCTCCTGATGGGCGCCATCTCTTGGTGGGAGCAAAGACCCGACCGGGTTCTGAAGATGCGGGTCTGATTTGGGTCTGGGACTTCGAGCTAGGCATCCTGCTGCATGCTTTGAGGGGCCATAGGGGTCACGTCACAGCACTCACCATGACGGCAGACGCTAGATACATCGTGTCCGGAGGTCAAGACGGTACAGTAAGACTCTGGGATGTCGAAACTGGAACTCATCTTTATGCCATGACGGGACATGAGGGGCCAGTGTTAGAAGTCTTAGTGACTCCTGACGGACGACACATCATTACTGGCTCAAGCGACAACACACTACGCCTGTGGCAGCTCCATGGAGGGGTTTTCATCCACTCTGTGGAGCATGAAGAGAATGTCCATGCGATTGCGGTAAGCTCGGACACTAGACACATTGCGACTGGTGACGTCGAAGGAGTAGTGAAGGTCTGGGACTTCAGAGTAGGCACAAGCTGGAGAGATGAGTCTTCGGCACGCGCCGAGGAGAAGCAGGTTGAGCTTGAGGCCTTCCGGGCAGTCCAGTTAAGGAAGGTGATCAACCGCTACGAAACCCTGCCTCTCGAACGCTTGAAGACACTCCTGCGATTCGAGAGTGTTGAAGAGCTTGAGGACTGGCTGCTTGAATTGCCCGATGATACGCCTGTGAGGGTCGATGGCGATTTGCTAATTGTTCGGAAGCAGATCTAGGTCGATGTTTGAGTTTCCTGCTAGACTATGGGCATTGGTTAGTAGTGAGAGAAGAAGTTAGGGTTCCGGCTCAGCGCACAAAAGGAAAGTAGGTATTCGCGTGGTTAGGAGGGGAGATTGTTTTTGAATGCTGAACCGGTCCCCTGGGTTTAGTGCATTTTGAATGTATATTAAAGGTATAGTTATGGGAAAATGCGGCAAAATCGGACGAGAGTCCTTCCGTATTTGATTCAGAAATAGTATCCACTGACCGAGCAGAAAACTGTCCCACTGAGGGACTAGTATCCCCATTCTTGCCCAAGTCTCTGCCTGTACCACCGCTGGCCGCGCTTGGTGAGAGAGTATTTTCCACCCATTTCGTTGAGAAGCCCCATGTTGACCATGCTTGCAATTACCCCGAAGAGCTTGTCTCCAGACGCACCGGTCGCCTTCTGAAGCATCTCGAAATCCATGTTGCCTTCTCTCTTCAGATGTTGGGCTACTTCGAACTTCCCAACAGCTCTGGTTTCTCTTCGTGTCACGATATTGCCACAATTGGTACAGAGCAGATCACCCTTGACGTCATCTCTAGCTACTTCCTTGCTGCCACAGATTGGACAGGTAGCCTTTGAGAATCTCAGTGAACGTCGATGTGACATATTCTTTGACCAAGCGTTTCAGCCTCGAGAGTGTTGATAAAACTAGTGGCGTGTCCGTACGTTCCTTCTTGTGCTCCACGCCCGGCACCGTACAGGAAGGCGATTGCCAATCTGAGGGCATCAAGAAACGAGTCGCCTGAAGAACTCCTCATAGTCTATCTCAAATGCAGATCTCTGTCCTGGTCTGACACTTGTCTTCGAGTCGTCAAGCTCCACATACCCCTGCGCCGACAACTCCTTCAGGTCATCGCGCACTCCTCGTTTGGTCTTTCGTCTGAATTCACTGACTCTCTCAATCGAAACCCATCCCTCCTGTTGGTATGCCAAAGTTATCACGACAAGCAGTGTTGCCGCAAGTCTGTCAGGCAGTGAGCTCTCTTCGAGTACTTGCCTTCCGCGGATAGAAGTGTCGACATAGAACACATGATCGATGGGGTTGTGTTTGATGACCAGCCCAAGAGGTTCCAGACTCTGATGCAGAGACGCGAGTTTCTGAAAGAGTACATGTCTCCCGATGTCTTCAGGCAGACAGAGAACCTCCAGCATATCATCGACGCCGGCTCCAATTGGGTCTCCAGACCTTGTCAGCAGCCGCATGAGGAGGCCAAACTCATTCATAACGAATTCTCCTTCTTCTTTTTCACGGTGTTAATCCTGACAACTGTCCGCAACTCTGTGTCGTACTCTATGAAACCACTAGCAATGAGAATGACCACATACAAAAAACGTCGCAGCGACTCCTCCAGGTTGTCACTCACAACTATCTCATCGAGAGAAACTGATTTGTCGGTCCGAAGTGTTGAAAGAAAGCGTTCTGCGTCTTCAAGCAATACTGCATCCTCAGCCTGGAATGTATATCCATTCGGTAGCTGTGATATCTTGGGTACCCTCTCTGGAGGTGGCTCCACTGCCATTGCGTCAATAAGGCGTTTCACCCTGTCAAAGGCGCGCTCAAGAGGGTCCGGCTCAAGGTGAGATACTATGAGTGGATGGTGGAAGGCAATGAATCCTGCAAGTTCTCTGGCACCTATTGTCTTCAGTCGGTTGACATAGAGATCCGGTGCAGCCAACACCTTTGCCAATTCTTGGACTCGAGACACTTTCACGCCAAGTATCTCATTCAACATTTCATCAATGTCCAGGCGCTTGCCTATGTCCGCAGCCATCTTCTGCAATTCTCTATACTCTGGTGTAAGCTTCGCTTCTAGCGGGTCTGTTTGCCCTGACCTAATAGACTCTGCGAGTCTTAGAACGCGAGATTCAAAGTGTTCGGTCTGGCTCATCACGTTTCCCTCCTAGTTGTCGGCAATTCTCGGGCTCTCAACAATCACCGACGGATCTACACCTCTTGGTGAAACAACTCCAATCCTCCTATCTGCATGTTTCAGAAGGTGAGTGCTTTTTGCAGGTGTGAACAGAATGAACTGAGACCTTCTTGATGCATCGTACAAGAGTTTGCTGACTGATTCCGTGTTAGTGGCATCAAGAAAGATGTCCACCTCGTCTAGGGCGTATGATGGAGCCGGATTGAATCTCTGAAGCGCTAGTATTAAGCTGATTGCGATAAGTGACCGTTCACCGCCAGAACCTTGACTTATGTTCCCATACTCATCACCCTTGATCTTGGATTTGAACTCTACGCCGTAGATGCCATCTCGAAGCGCCAAATCGAAACGAACACTGCCGGCGAAGCTTACACTGGCAAGAATGTCGTTCACGTTCCTCTCTACTTTGGAGAGTGTCGCGTTCATACCATTGTGGTACTGCTCTCGGATATGCTTCACTGCAGCCTCCGCCTCTCCAAGCTCCTGTTTCAACCGAGCTACATGCAGCTCCAGCTCATCAAGGCGTTTCTTCAACTGAGATTCAGTATGCGCCACACTCTCTGAAACGTCTTGATACTCATCTAGAAGATGCCGGATTCGTATTAGCTCCTCTCTGGCAGTTTCTAGAGGGCGCACAGCTTCTGGCCTAGTGGACTTGGCAAGCTCTTGTGTCAGTCGCTCTTGCTCTCCCTCTAGGTTCCTCAGATGCTTCCTAGCCTGAAGCACCTGGAACTTACTATCCTTTATAACTAGGCCCAACTCGATTAGGCGCTCACTGAGGGAGTGGATGACCTCCTTGCCCTTCTCCACCTCTTCTCTGATTCTTGACTGAGTTGCCTCTGTTTCTACGAGGCTATCATTGAGGAGGTCTACCATTTCGGCAATCTCGGCTGCTTGGCTCTTGGAGTTCTTCATCTCCTCTCTCAATTCCTCCAAGCGACTAGACAACATCTTGATGTTCTCATCATGTTTCCTTAGATCGCTTCTCCTCATCCCTTCGTTCTGTTCGGTGGAACGAAGTCCGCTCTGAACTTCTCCGAGGCCCTTCTGAAGCCTACGAATCTTTAGCCTGATTGCTGAGCGTTGTCCGACCAGTCTGCTCCTCTCAGGTGGCTGAGTGTTGTCAAGCTCTCTGAGATTCCTTTCGGCCTTGCCAAATTCAGTTTGCAGCTGCTTCAGTTCACCATCTCGTGCTGCAATCCTGTCTTGGATACTCGGGATGCTTTCTAGCAGATTCTTCCTCCTCTCCCAAGTACTAGTCCATCTCGTCACTTGGGCTAGAAGGTCCATCACTCTCTCTCTTTCATCTGTAGCCTTCTCTAGTTTCACTATCACTTCTGTTGTTTTCTTTCTGGCAACAATCAGCTCTCTCTCTAGTTCATCCAGTTGAGACTGAAGGGGCGCGGTAGATACGAGTCCAGTCGCACTCCGTTTAGCGTATCCTACAGTTCTGCTCTTATCCGGGACTACCATAACTCCGTCCAATGATACTGCTTTTAGACCGTAACGAGTGGCCATTCTCATCGCAGTCCTACCCGTCTTTGTGAGGACTAATTCGCCAAATGCATGTCTTAGTAGGTTTCTAGTTTCTTGGTCGGTGTCTACAGCATCCCAAAACCATCCTTCGACTCCTCCCCCCTTCGGCAACTCCGCCCTCTCAACCCCTTCCTCAGTATCGTGAAGCATGATTACAGGTGAGGGTGCCCCTACTCTGTCTCTCAGTTTCTGAATCAGAACAACATCGTTCTCATCCTGCGCTATGAACGCAAAGGCCATTGTTGGAGACAGCAGTGCTTCGACAGCATGAGAAAGGTCCTCACCCACTGTCAGCAGCTCGATTACTGGTCCGACAACCGAATGCAGCCCATGCTCCGCAATAGATTCCTTTAGCTGTCTTACAGACGGCGGAATCCTTTCTGATACTTCTGTAAGTCTGACCCTGATGTCATCAGCCTCTCGCTGAAGTCGAGAGACCTGACTGGCTTCTCTGAATCGTGTTTCGTTCAGCGATGATATTTCTCTCTCAAGCTGTCCTTTCCTGATGGTCAGCTCCTTTTCGTTTGTTTCTTCCATGGCCTCCCAGACATGTGCCCATTTGCTGT
>JBHLOD010000077.1:0-6480 GCA_048940825.1 Promethearchaeota archaeon
AACCCGGGAAGCGTCACAATTCCTCTCTCTGCAAGTTGCTCATCTGTCAAACTGAATATGTTTCGATCTTGAGCCTCTGGAGGTGCCAGTTTGCGTTTCACTCCATCCATTCCTGCTGCGATGATGGCCGAGAAGAGAAGGTATGGATTCGTCGTTGCGTCTGGCGATCTGAACTCTGCAGTAGCTTTCTGTCGGTCCTGAAAGAGAGGCACTCTGATTAGAACAGTACGGTTCCTGAAGCCCCAGGTGATATACACAGGTGCCTCATGGTGCGGAACCATTCTCTTGTACGAGTTGATGGTGGGGTTTGCTATGGCAGTGATAGCTGGGACATGTTCAAGAAGGCCTGCTATAAAGTGCCGCGCAGTATCAGAAAGTAGGTCGCCATCTTCTTTTCCGAATAGGTTCTGATCTCCATCCCAAAGCTGAAGATGACAGTGCAGGCCACTTCCAGCAGCACCCTCAAAGGGCTTCGGCATGAATGTCACATCGATGTCTTGGCCTCGTGCCACAGTTCTAGTGAGATTCTTGAAGATGAGTATGAAATCTGCCA
The DNA here is from genome assembly GCA_048940825.1 of Promethearchaeota archaeon. GTDB lineage: Archaea > Asgardarchaeota > Thorarchaeia > Thorarchaeales > Thorarchaeaceae > SMTZ1-83. Next base: position 554 of record JBHLOD010000077.1, read on the forward strand.
TCTTCCGTACATCGTCGTATTCAATCTCAATCTCCTGTTGAGCCGTTCCGACCTCGTGATGCACTACTCTCGGTTTCATTCCCATGCTCTGTATCGCGGTAGCCACCTCAAGCAAGATGTCTGCACTTGGACTCTGTGGATAGGTGTCTGCATAGCCTGCATCGTCGATTGGTTCGCCTTCATCAGTTATGAAATAGAACTCGGGTTCCACTTTCACTCGCAATTGCACGTTGCCTGATAGGTATCTTTCGCAGACCGAGTGAAGCACACTCCTTGAGTCCAAGGGATACAGTGACTCACGACCCTCTTCTCCCCCTTTCTCTCGAACAAAACACATTGCAGCGGCTACTCTTTGAGCCGAATATGGCAATTCCACCAGAGTGTCCGGATCCGGGACTAATCGGAGGTCAGATGCCTCAACCATTGACATGCCCACGATTGAACTCCCGTCAAGACTGGTGCCGTCAATAAGATCTGAATCCTTCTTGACCTCATCAATCGTGTCTGCCGGATTACATGGTACCGTCATCGCCTTCATACGGCCAAGAATATCAACGAACCTGAGTTCTACGTACTCAATCTGCTCAGACATCGCTTCTCACCGCTGCACAGTCCGCTGCGCTCCGCAGGAGGCCTCGCTCTTAAAGATGTTCCGAGGAATGCGCAATGGCCTTGGGGCACTGTAGAATCGGAGCCGTAAGATAGAAACCTCTAAGGATTACTAACTGTATGCGAAAGTGATGAAAAAGGGACTTCATATTGGCACTAGTGGTTGGTCTTACGTTGACAAGACTGGCTGGCTGGATGTCTTCTATAAATCGAGGAAATCTCTTCTTCAACAATACCTAGCGGTCTTTGAAACCTCAGAGATTAACTCGACATTCTATTCTCTACCCAGGCCGACGTTTGTGAAGCACTTGGCAAATGTGAAGGGTGAGAAGTTCTTCACCGCAAAGATACCTCGTAAAGTGACTCACGATAACCGGCTCAATCTCGAAGGAGAAGGCGGTGAGGTTCTAGAAAAGTTCTTTGAACTGATGAAACCGATGGAGCACCGACTAGCCGCCATGCTTATCCAGCTACCCCCTTGGGAAATAACCAAGATGGCAGGACTAGAGTCATTCTTGTCGAGGCTGGATTCAGCGTTTCGCTATGCCATTGAGTTCCGAGATGAGAGTTGGCTCTCCAATTCCACTTACAGATTGCTGGAAGAATATGGCATCGCCTACGTTGTAGTTGATGAGCCCAAGCTTCCCATAGACTTGCGTGTGACTGCCGATTTCGCATACATCAGATGGCATGGCCATGGCACTAGGCCTTGGTACAACTACAAGTATTCCATGGAAGAACTTGAGGATTGGAGACCTCGTTTGGACAATATCATGGATCGGTCTGAAACAGTACTGGGCTACTTCAACAATCATTTCAGCGGAAACGCCCCGCTGAACGCTCTCCAGATGCTTGATCTCATGGGAATGATGAACCAGCGACAGGGCAACAAGCTGGACAAAATGCTTGGCTACATGTCAGTTGAGCAGACTCGGCTGGATGATTTTTGACATTGGGCGAAAGTGAATCACTTCGGCAGAACACCGTGCTCCTCCAGGAACTCTGACTTCAGGATGTCCATTGTGACCACGTCATACCTCTGACCATTGCGGTATGCTAGCTCGCGTAGCTTCCCCTGATTCTTGAATCCCAGTTTCTCGTAGAAAGCGATAGCCCGAGAATTGAACGATGCGACCCAGAGATAGACGCTGTTCAAGCCCAGAGTGGAGAATGCCAAATCCAGGACTACCAGCATTGCGTCTCTACCATATCCTCGACCCCAATGCTCAGGATCGAATACTGCAAGCAATCCCAACTCTGCATTACTGCTAATCCAGCTGATGTTTGTCAAGTTCACCAGCCCAACGAGTTTCTCCGTGTCAAGGGTTTCGATTCCGAATGTGAATGCCTTTCGTTTGGAATACGCCTCATTCACCGACCTAATGTACTCTACCATCTCATCGTGACCCGTGGGCAACGGAGTCGGAAGGTATTGTCTAAGTCTATAGTTGTTCCAGTGCGGCAAGATAGTCGAAGCATCATCTGTTTCTAGTTTCCTTAGCCGCACAAGCCTGCCTTTGTACATAGCTCATCGACTGAACAGACGACATACATCTTTTAACTATTGTGAAGCATGATGCCCACGTACTCTGCTAGAACTTGATGCTAGATCTCTATTCTCAATTGGGTCTCTCAACCGACAATTTTCAATTGGTAACTAGAATACAGGAAGTGGCTACAAATCGAAGCACATAAATAACGAGGAGCCTTTCACTTACGGACAGTCCAAATTCGCAGTTGAGGGGTTTTCATGGACAGTCGTGGACGAGCTTTGCTAGTAATTGGTGTTTCTACCACCCTATTGGTATCAATTGTCATTGTCCCAGGTTTCCTAGGCCTAGGATATCAATCGAGTAGCATAGATTATGTGAAGATAACTGTGTTAGTGGACAACAATCCCAATGGAACTCTCAACGCTCCTTGGGGTCTCAGTATGCTGGTAGAAACAACTGACATGGCCATATTATTCGATTCAGGGCCTTCTGCTTCTGTTTTGGAAAACAACTCTGCCTCGCTAGGCATAGACTTGGGATCGAATTGTGACTTGGCTGTGGTTTCTCATGAACATCCGGATCATGTCGATGGGCTTACCTACGTTTCAAGTATCCACGATAATCTGACGCTATACACTCCAAACTACTACGGATTCACTAAATCCTTCATGAACGATTTCTTTGCGATTGAAGTCGAAGACACTCTTGAAGTTTCATCAGGGATAACTATCATTGGCAAGGGCTTTGAGCAAGCACTGGCTATCAATGTACGAAATCTGGGATTGGTAGTCTTGGTTGGTTGCAGTCATCCAGGTGTTGAAGAAATCGTTGCTAGGGCGGTTGATGTCCTGCGAGTGGATGATGTCTATATGGTCATTGGCGGATTTCATCTGCTGCAGGCCAGTGAAGAAGACATTGCCAATGCAGCTGACTCACTTGTCGATATGGGTGTGCAAAACATCTACCCGATACACTGCAGTGGCGCAGGGGTAGTTGAGTATATTGATTCAAATTACCCTGCACACCTTGGTGTAGCAAGCGTTGGATTTCAGATTGTACTGAATCAAACGAGCAATCACTAGTTATGGAGCAAGCACTCCCAGACAGCTGAGGAAGGAATCCTCCTAAGATTGGAACGTAGCAGGCCATTCACTTCTTCCTCGAAAGCCTAACACGCATTTCTTCTCCACTTGCTAGACTGCAAATCGCATACTGGACAGGCATACATAATACTGTTCTTTTTGACTAATGCTTTTGAAAACGAGTCGATTAGCTGTTTCAGGATTCTGATTCAGCCTGTTTTCTTCCTCCGTCGTGAAAACGCAAAAGGCCAACTCAAGTAGAAAGCAAAACCTGCAATCAACGTGGTGCCTAATGCAATAAATGGAGTGCTAGCATCTACAGTCCCCAGCAAGAAGGGTACGTTCATGAACGCAGCATACAGACTGAATGCATAGACCATTGTTATGATGATTCTATCGGATTGTTTTCGATTCTGCATTCTCCGAACTGCTTCGATTGCTAGAATTGCCTCTCTTCCATTATCTGAAAGAGAATACAATCCCCGTTGCACCTCAATCAGAATTCCCAGTTTTGTAAGATGATGCTGCAAGTTTCCACTGCTCTTAATCCCCAATTGATGCTTCAGTTCCGAAAACCCGAGTGCATTGTTTTGAAGAAGAAAGAGTGCTCTGATTCTTGTGTCATGCGATATCGCTTCAAAGAGCGATGCTTCGGTTTTTCCATCATCCTCATCTGGTGGAGTCATTACTACCTACCGATACAAACTTGGACATATTGTCTTATAATACTCCATCACAGGACAACGATTTTTGGAGTGTCTTCTTTTTGAACCATTGCTCCCTATCCATAATTAGCCCTCATTTGAGCGATTGCTCCACTCATATTTAATACGCAATTCATTGCCATCTCGAAAGCCTAATAAGAGCGCCCAAGGCTCGAGTGCCGAAGCAGGTGTGTCCGGCAATGAGCTTTGAATTATTCCCAGAGCCCCAAGTGAAGTCGCCAGGCAATGCTCAATCCCGCAGGGGTAGAGGCTTTAGTGTAGAGGAAACCAACAGGGCCGGACTTACGATTACTGAGGCTCGCCAAATGGGCCTGATTGTTGACCTGAGACGCAAGACGGTGCATGATGAGAATGTGGAGGTCCTGAAACAGTATGTGAAAGAGCTGGACCGCATCATTGCAGAAGTCGAGAAAGTCAAGCCTGAAACTGCAAAGAAACCAGCGAAGAAAGAACCTGTGAAGGAGGAGCCGGCAAAGAAGAAGACTCCAGAGAGGGAACCCGCCAAGAAGGCTCCAACTAAGAAGAAAGCTCCCAAGAAGGAACCTGCTAAGAAGCCAACCAAGGCGGAACCAGCAAAGGAGGAGCCGGTCAAGAAGAAACCTACAAAGAAGGAAGAGAAGGCAATTGCCGAGCTATCCTCCTTAAGAGCTGTGAAGAAGGAGGAGGCCGAGAAGCTTGTGGCCGCGGGGATAGTTACACTCTCTGATTTGGCCTTCTGTGAGATTGACAAGGTCGCCAAGAAGACTGGCATAGATGTGGATCGGATCTCTGCTATGATGACTGCGGCCCTGAAGAGGATTTGACATTAGCCAATGGGGGTGACCTGATTGGACTACTCCCAGATCATCCAGGCCCTGGAGAAACATATTGATTTTGGGCGTCCAGTGATTATGCCGGACTTCTATGTCGATCACTTTGTCATAGCCGGCAGCTTCGAGGAGTTTGTGGAAGGTCTGCAAGTGCTGGCCGAGCAGGGTGGTGGGAATCTACTCGGTAACAGGCAGTTCATTCGCAGGGGTGGCAATGCGGTGAACACGGCCTCAGCACTCTTGTCGTTAGGTATGAACCCTGTTGTGATTGTCACCACCGATGAATACGGCTCGATGGTACTTCCTACCCTTGTGAGTCCAGACCTTGATCTCAGTCACGTTCACACAGATGGAAGGCTTTCCTCGACCGTTTCAATTGAAGTCGAGCACAACGAACGTCGCGTTAACCTTATGGTGAGTGACAGCGGTTCTGCTGCGGAGTTTGATTTCTCAGACCTTACCAGTGAGGATTTGGATGCCGTTAGAGAGAGTAGTCTAGTAGCCCTGCTGAACCTCAACCACAATCCAAACGCAGCAGGTCTTGCTTATGATCTGTTCCAGATGGTGTCCGAGTCTTCTTCAGCCAAGAAGTTCATCGATGTGGGAGACCCGTCTGGAAACCAGGGGATAATCGAACCACTTACTAAGAATGTACTCTCTGAGGGACTTGTCGACGTCTTGAGCTTGAATGAGAGTGAGGCGCGATGGTTTGCTTGGGCACTGACTGGTAGAAGTGAACGATGGAAGAGCCTATCATCCGATCACGATGATTGGTTGTCTGCCGCAAGACTGGTGTCGGAAGAAACGGGGGTGCGAGTGGATCTACATACCCAGTACTTCTCTGCCACACTTAATCAAGACGCAGTCAGTATAGTGCCTACATTTGATACAGTAAGCAGAGTAGCGTGCGGCGCGGGTGACGCGTGGAATGCGGGGGACATCCTCGGGACACTCTTGGAGATTTCGGACATCAGTAGACTCACCCTGGCAAATGCTGTCGCGGCTCTCTACGTGTCCTCAACCACAGCATCACATCCGTCATCTGAAGAGGTAGTCGAATACCTTCAATCACGGCCCCCTCTAGATGAAATGGGCGAAAGACTTGTTAGACGTTAATGATAATTGCTGGATTGCTACAGACAGAATGCCTAGGTGCGTTGTCAACTTGGAACTAGAGCGCGTCCTCACCAAACTGAAGTTTGATGAATC
>JBHLOD010000078.1:0-6379 GCA_048940825.1 Promethearchaeota archaeon
GAATACTCTCGACCTGCTCGCTCTCGGATTCGAGCCTGAAAACACCTTCATTATCGAAGACATTGAACACATCGATCTTCTGTACGAGATAGCTATTCAAGTAGCCAAGAAGGTCACATTCTCGGCAGCAAGAGCCGTCTTTGGCTTCGACAACAGCATGAACATTGGTGGAATCTGGTTTCCCGCAATACAGGCTGTTCCTGCTTTCATTCACTCATGGTTGTATGAAGAGAAGACCCCTTGCATAATACCCTGCGCAATTGATCAGGATCCCTATTGGCGAGTCACACGTGATGTAGCTGAGAGGGCTGGTTTCTACAAGCCCGCCTCTATTCAGAATAGATTCATTCCAGGCCTGAAGGAGGGAGGGAAGATGTCGGCATCCGACCCTATGTCTACAATCTTCACAACCGACACTCTCAGAATGGCAAAGAAGAAGGTCATGAACGCATTTACCGGGGGAAGAGCCACGGTGGAGGAACAGCGAAGATTGGGAGCCAACCCAGACATATGTAGCGTCTTCAAGTATTACGAATTCATGTTCATGCCTGATGACAACGAGCTTGAAGACATTGAACGGCAGTGTAGAGGCGGCGAGATCCTCTGTGGAGAATGTAAACAGATTCTTGCCCCACGCATGGTCGAGTTCCTCGAGAAACACCAAGCTGCCAGAGAGGATGTCAAGGACCGCGTGGAAGAATTCTCAGCTTCTAGACTTCGTGACGATATCAAGAGATGAGCACTGGGGCTCCATTCTTCCGTTAGTTAGTGTTCCAACCTGCTTTACCAGATGTGTGACGAAGTCTTAAATGCCTCCAGAACGACGTTGCCCCAGAGACTCTCAGGAGAGTTGATGATGAGTTCTGAAGCACAAGCAGTGGACGTCTTCAAATGTCCTGTCTGCAGCGGCAATGTCAAGACCGGTCCTGACGATGTTGTTATCACGTGCACCTATTGTGGCAGCACCACCACCATCGAAGGAAAGGCCATTGGCGACCATCTCATGGAATCCGGTGTGGACATTGATGAACGTCTACAGGGCTTCCGCCAGTTCTTAGACAAGAACAAGGGCATGAACAAGTCGCTACCACAGAAGGTGGAAGTAGTCGAGAACAAGATCATATTCGTGCCAGTGTGGACTTCGAAAGTGAAGGCTGACACTTGGTACAAGGGCTACAAGACAGTTCAGGTTCCTGTCCAGAAGACTAGGACTGTGCGGGACTCGGAAGGTAAAACAAGGACTGAAACCTACACGGACTATGAACCGGGTTACGTACCTGTTCAAGACGAGATCCATACCGACACCGACGAGCGTCTATTGGCTCGTAAGGGTGCCCGATTCTATGGTCTCGAAGAGTACTTGGAGAAAGTCGATATCAAGAAGACTGAGCCTTACAACTTCGAGAAGATCAAGGATCTAAAATCCACAGTACGTGGCGATGAAGTCGACATGACAATCCTCAATGCAGAGATTGGTCAGGAGGAGTTCGAGAAAACGGTTCATGGCAGGGTCGCTGATCGACATCGGTCTCAGGCGAACAGCGCCTTGACTGAGCTGTTCGACTGCAGGACCGATACACAGGTGAGAGGTACGACCTATCTACAAGCACCATTCTCACTTGTCAGATACAAGTTCGAGGGTGACCTGTACAAGGCAGCCTTGGATGGGCACAATGGGAAAGTAGTGCTTGGAGAGATTCCCATTACAAAGGCGCAGCGCGCAATGTGGACATTCCTAGGACTTCTGGGAATCGCTATGGCCACAATCGGAGGGCAGCTCGCCTACGACGCTTTGACACCCGATGATACTACAATGATCATTCTTGGTGTGGCCCTAGTAATCGTTGGAATCATTATGGCAATAGCTGGGTTCAGAGTATTAGTAATGACTCAGCGGGAGAAGAAGGGGTGATCAGATGGCAAGATGTGCATTTTGTGATGCAGACTTTGAGGCTGGACGGGGCGATGTCCTGCTTGTCTGTCCTTATTGTGGGACCGCACAGACCACAGCAGGAGCCAAGTTCACAGACCACTACATGATTCGAGTGCATTTTGACCAGTCGGAAGCGCAGACTACTCTTCTCGACTGGGTTTCGAAACAGCTAGGGGCACCATCTGACCTCCCGGCCAAAGCTCGATTTGTCAAGTATGAGCAAATATGGTATCCTTTCTGGATTAGTAGAGTCGACTCTCATTCGACATATCGTGGCCTAGGGAGAGACGCCAACTTCTATGATGAGTGGCCGCAGCGCCGTGGAGCATACAAGAGGTTTGATTACTTCTGGAAACCAGAGTCGGGTCAGTTCACGAGGCGCCATGAGATCAGCATTGCTGCAGTGGCGGGGATTGACGAGGACGTTGCGCGACATCCGATACCAACCAGGGCCAAGGAGTTCTTCAGCCATGCACACGCCGAGGAGTTCGACGGAAGAGTCTTGCACGGCATGGTTTCGGAAGAAGATGCAAAGAACCAGGCTAAGTCGACTGCGTATGAGCGTCAGACTGCCCTCATAATGGACGAGGTTGACAAGGTCGAGGAACGTGACGACAGGCTAGATGTGGGTGAAACATTTCTCATTCATGTCCCTGTATGGGAACTTGAGTACCGATACGGGAATAACAAATACAAGGCCTCTGTGGCCGCTGCCACAGGATACGTCATTGAGAGCAAGTATCCTCGGTCGATGGCCTTCCGGGCTGGCGGAATCGGGATTGGTCTGATTCTTCTGCTCGGAGGTGTGGGATTGCTTGCCCTTGCTTTCGTTGCTGGACTGTTTGTAGGCGGCGGGGCTGTCGGCGGAAGTCTTCTCACCCTACTTGGATTGTTGCTGCTCTACAAGGGTGCCTCCCGTAAAGAAGCGAAAGAGGAGATCTAGGATTAGTTCCCTTGACTCCTTTCCCTCCTTTTTTTTATTTGGAGGAGCAGTCAACGAGTATGAACTAGGGGGCGGATTGACCCCTCAAGGCCGTGCCTTTCCAAGAGGTTAGTTTCATCAATCCAAACCCCTAGCTCTGGTCGGAGGATGGAACGCAGGACAGCAAAGGTGTTCTCCCTGTCCTCAAGCAAGACAGGGTCAGTCTGAAGTGTTTCTTTCACTCCAGCCCTCGCAATCCATGGTCCCAGCACGTGATTTCTTGTGTTTCTAGAGAGATGGAACACCGTGACATGTGAAGTGCTTCTTTCAGTCAAGAGTGCACAGTAAACCGAATAGCGTGCATGATCAGCGAAGACAGATGTCTTGGCATCGAGACCCGGATGGCGCGAGCTCTCAACGCTTATACCTCGTGACAGTGGCTTTCGGGTCATGTCAAGCTGGACGTAGTCGACTCGAGGTTCACCTGGAGTCATCAGTACTGTGAAACGGTCGCCGAATAGATCTCCGGTGTAGATTCTTGATGCGTCTGCGGACGGAGCGTCCATGAGCTCCATCACTGCCCGATTGATGAAGACATCAATGACTGCCTTGTAGGCGCTTTTTAGAGGGATCAATCTTCTGTTCTTATGAAGCCCAAGAAGTCCCACTGCCATTGATCGGACAGCGAAGTCTAGGGAGTAGTCATAGTCGAGAAGTTTCCAGATGCCGTCTGATGCGGGAATATCCTTCTCAGTTACCCTCATCGCGACCCTGCTGACCTCGGGCTCAGAGTCCAGTTGCAGGGATTGGACGCGTACAATCGGACTGCTGGGAAGAAGTGCGCCCACTGGCTTTAGATCCTCTGGGGGTAGATTCTGAGCTTCAACCTCCAAAGTCACAGGACTCACTGAGAGAGCCAATGTCTGCAAAGTTTCGATGGTGCTAGAAGGACTCATCTCCCTGGCGTCAACGGGCGTGACGAATCGATAGAGATGCTTCCGCATGGACAAGATTGCCTCTCTGTCAAGTCCCTGCCATGCATCTGGATGGTCGAATATTGAAAGAAACTCTGATGGTTGTCGAGAAGCAAGCACTCCCGCCATCAAAACAGGGTATTTGGCAGTCTCTAAGAATACACCGGGAGGTGAGAAGACTGTCAGATGCCTTGATTCTGGAATAGTTTCAAGTCGCATCTGAGTGGTAGAAGTCTGACCGACTGCCATAGTCATACCCCAAAGAGAGTGTGGATCCGCTTGATACACACACCTCATCTGCTATGTCCCTTATCTCTAGAAGCCGTCTGATCCATAGTACATCATCGGCATAGGGGGAGTCTTCCGAAAGTAATCATGTTTAGCCCAAGATGCGCAGAGAACCTGTCCCCTGATTCCTATTGTTTGAGCACCTCGCGGATTCCCGCTACAAGCGCTTCGTAGATTTCCTCGGACGACTCCAAGGCTCCAAACCCTCCGGTATACACGTCTTTGCTGCCTCCGCCTCTTCCACCGAATTGCTCAAGGGTCGATTGGACGTAGTCCTTTGCCTCGAGTCCGAGCTGATTTAACCAGAGGATGAAGGTCGGTTTCTCCGTTGGTGCGAACAGAAGAGCTAACGTCGGCCCCTCCATCGTCATCTTCTTGAGAATACTCTTCAAGGATCTCGAGTCCAGTCCTGGCACCGATTCGTGTAAGAATCTCACTTCGCCGATGTTCTCGACCGAAGGACCCTCTGTCAGCAGCTCCATGACCTTCTCCGTGAGTAATCTCTTATCGGACAACAGTACCTTCGCCTTGTCTAGGACTGCGCCCACTTGTTCCATTTCGAACGGATACTCGTTCTTCCTGAGGAAAACTTGGTTGTACACTCTGCTCAACTCGTGTATTGCTCTCTCTCCTGTCAGGAAGCCCACACGAACACCCTCTGTGGTGGTCTTGAATTCTGTGAGCTTGAAGACCTGAATTTCACGGGTACTAGTGACATGTATGCCAGAACAGGCGGAGCTATCGTACTCGCCCACCCTCACAACTCTCATTACATCGTGTCTATCGGATAGCCCTTCTCGAGCACGTATCTCTGAACTCAGTTCGGACGCCTTCAAGAGTTCTGTCTTGACCGGATATCCTTCCGCGATAATCCTCTGGACTTCACTCTCACATTCAACCAGACGTTCTAAGCTCACGTCTACTCCCTCGAAGTCCACAGTCCCGCGGTCATCTTCAATCCAAATGTGGCCGAGTTCAACATCATGATGCTTCTTCTTGACAGCTGCTGCGAACAGGTGTTCACCCGTATGGGCTCTCATAATGGCTCTCCGCCACTTCATGTCAACGAGGAGAACTGCTGACGACCCCGTAGGGATATGTTCCTTCGTGATGAGAGTTGTCTTCCCATCGACGGTCACAGTGTCTAAGAAAGGAATCTCATGCTTTCCCAGAAGAAGAGTGCCTCTGTCACCTGCCTGTCCTCCCCCTGCAGGGCGTACGACCTCCTCCTGGATGGCTGTCGCAAAGTGATCTTCATGCGGAATGCAAGTCGATACGACTACGGAGAACTGATTCTTCATAGGGTCGGTCCAATAGGGAAATCCTTCTATCATATGTATACGCCTCCGCCGAAATCGATAAAGCAGGGACGCACATTTCTTTACTAACCTAACGGATGCCCAGAGGTCATGATTGATGTCACGATTCTTGAAGAAAGACCCCGTCAAAAAGGCAAAGAAGCACATAGATAGAGCGCTGAGTGAACTCGAGGATGGCTATGCGGACTATGCTAGCCAAGAATACGAGAAGGCTGCGAATCTCTTTCTGGAGGCTAATGAGGAAGACTTTGCGGTCAAGTATTTTCGAGAGGCCTCCTATTGTGCTCTGGAGAGAAACGACCATGCGAGAGCCGCCAATATGAAGATCCAAGCTGCGGATGTTCTACTGATAGATGGGAGATTCGACGAGGGTGGAGGTCTGTATTCTGAAGCATCTGATCATCTGTTCAGGCAGAAGAAGGTGAAGGAATCAATTCGCATTGCAGCGGTGGGAATCCTTGCATATCTTGCTGCTCGAAACTTCGATACGGGTGTCAACCTGATCAGGAAGGTTGACTCACGCATCTCAAACGTTTCCGCAGGCAAGGCTCCCATACTTGAACTAGCCCGACTAAGTGTGAGTATTCTCTGCGAAGGTGGAGAGGTGCCCGCCAAGGTGTTGAAGAAGGCCATCTCGTCGGCCAAACCACGACCCGCAGAAGAGGGTCTCTTCTCATTTCTTACCGATTCGGTCAAGATTGCCCGAGATACCGAGGTTGTGATCGAGTGGGCAGGCAAGGTTCAAGATGAAGTGCAGGCCAAGACGCCAGTTGAGTTCGAGCTCCGGTACAAGTGTCCTGCACCTGTTAGGGTCATAGACTGTCGCTACTCTATCTCCAAGAGTCTTAAGTTCACAAAGGAGCCCGCAATCGAGCCAAAGGTTGAGAAACAGGACTCATGGCTCCTTGAGGTGTTGCCTGTTCTCAGTGGAAGCGGCACAGTG
>JBHLOD010000079.1:0-6318 GCA_048940825.1 Promethearchaeota archaeon
CGAACAAACCCAAACAACATCGATACCGACGGGGACACCATAACCGATGATCTGGAAGACCTTGACCTTGATGACTTGACGAATTATGTTGAATTGTACGTTTCAAACACACACCCAAGAAGACCAGACACTGACGGCGAGGGATTGAAGGATGGAGATGAGTACATCGTCCTTGGCACTAATCCCAATGATAAGGACTCCAATGACAACTCGATAAGTGACTACGATGAAGACTTCGACAGCGACCGTCTTCCCAACGGGATTGAACTCTACGTCACCTCGACTGACCCGCTCAATTCCCACACCTACGGTGGAGTGCGTGATGACGAATATGATAGTGATACGGATTCGCTAGGTAATTGGTTCGAGGTCTTCATGACACAGACCGACCCGCTCTACAATGACACTGACGATGATGGAATCTTTGATTGGGAGGAGGACCTCGATGATGATGATTTGACCAATCTTGAGGAGTCACAATTCGGCTGCGACCCTCTGAATCCAGATTCCGACAGTGACCTCTTGACTGATGGAGAAGAGGTATACGATACTCACACCAATCCAAATGACAATGACGACGACGATGATGGAACCATTGACGGTAACGATGACGAAGACCAGGACGGTCTGACCAATCTACAGGAAATCCGGACCTATGGTACAAACGTGACTCTCTGGGACACTGATGATGATCGACTCAGGGATGGACTGGAGATTCAATTGGGTCTAAACGCTACGAATCCAGACACTGATGATGATGGTCTCTACGACGGTTGGGAAGACATCAACTCAAATGGGATGTATGAACCACTACTCGGAGAAAAAGGCGAGGACGTGGATGCCGATGGCATCATCGACCCATGGGAAACAAGTCCATTTGTCGCCGACTCGGATGAGGATAATCTTGATGATGGTGATGAATACATATTCGGTACGAATCCCCTCAAGGCCGACACGGACCAAGATCTCCTTCTGGACGGAGATGAGGTACTGGAATACTCAACTAATCCCCTTCTTAATGATACAGACGGCGACTTGCTGGATGACTACACAGAAGTCGAACTCACCCTGACAGATCCGAATCTAGTAATGACGAATGGAACACACAGCGACTATGTTGTTGACTCAGACTACGATGGCCTCTCAAATGGTGACGAAATCTACATCTATGACACAAATCCAGGTGACTTCGACTCTGACAATGACAATATCGGAGATGGAGCAGAGGTCAGCATCCATGGTTCGAATCCGCTGAAACAGGATTCAGATGGAGACGGTCTGTCTGATTTTGACGAATTGAACTACGGGACCAATATGACGGCCCAAGACACAGATGGCGACGGAATGGACGACTTCGTAGAGATTGAGGTGATTGGCACCAATGCTACTAGATGGAGCACCTACCTCAACGGGACTTCGGACTTCAATTTGGACCATGATGCAGACGGATTGGTGGATGGGCTTGAAATCTACGGATATCATTCCAATGCCACGAACAATGACAGTGATGGCGATATGCTTCTGGACGGCATCGAGGTCAACATGGCGGGCTCATCTCCGACCGATCAAGACACTGACAACGACGGTGTTTCAGATTATCTTGAGTACATGGTATATAACACTGACACCACGGGGTCAGACTCTGACTCCGATGCCCTCTCTGACTATTATGAAATCTACGTTTCATTGACGTCTCCGATGCAGTGGGACTCAGATGGTGATCAGCTCTCCGATGGCGCTGAGGTGAACGACTATGGTACTGATCCCAACTCATGGGACACAGATAGAGACCTCATAAGTGACAAAAAAGAGCTAGAGCTTGGGACGGCTCCGAATCTCAATGATACCGACTCCGACGGACTATCCGATTGGGAAGAGTGGCAGGTCTATGGAACAGACCCAATTGAACCGGACATAGACGGAGACGGTCTGCTTGACAAGGAAGAGATAGACGAAGGAACGGACCCAGAGAATGCAGACTCCGACTTCGATTCGCTTACTGATTACGATGAGTTGTATATCTACAGTACATCTCCTCTCAACCCAGACACTGATGAGGACAATATTGCAGATAGCGACGAGGTGCTCAATAGTGGCACCGATCCGAATCTTGCGGACTCAGATGGAGATACGATTCCAGACGATCTAGATGACATCGACGCTGATGGTTTGACCAACTTCGACGAGATTTATCAATATGAAACCAACTGCACCATGTTCGATACCGATGGTGATATGCTTGGAGATGGCTATGAAATACTGACAAGCCATACAGACCCGCTGAAGAGTGACTCTGATTCGGACTCTCTCAGCGACTGGGATGAGATATTTCGCTACTCCAGCAATCCCAACCGTAAAGACTCAGACGGTGACCACTTGGTAGATGGCGAGGAGGCACTGACTTGGCATACTTTGCTGAACAGCTCTGACTCAGATTCCGACCTGGTCACTGACTATGATGAGATCAAGGTGTTCGAAACCAACCCACTTGATGCCGATACTGACGACGATATGCTAAGTGATGGAGAAGAGCTCTACGTCTACAATACCGACCCCCTAGAAGAGGATTCTGATTCGGATGAACTCTTGGACTCTCAAGAAGTGATACTGGGAACCAATCCGCGAAAGAAAGACTCTGATTCTGACGGTCTTACCGATTTCCAAGAGAACAACCAGACTCTTACGAATCCGCTTCTGTACAGCACGAAGGGTGACGGGACCTCTGATTCGAACTGGGACATGGACAACGACCTCCTCACCAACATGCAAGAACTTACCTTGACAAAGACCAATCCGCAAGTAACAGACACCGACTCTGACGGTAAGATTGACGGCAATGACGACGAGGACCGAGATATTCTTACAAACTACCAAGAGTGCTTCTTGACAAAGACCGATCCTAGAAAAAGAGACAGCGACGGTGACATGATTTCAGACTTCAACGATGATGAAGATGGTGAAGGGCTCACAAATGGCGAAGAGATTGCCCTTGGCACGAATCCGTTGAAAGTCGATACTGATGGTGACCTTCTAGACGATTGGGAAGAGGTCGAGGAGTACTTCACAGACCCTCTTCTGGAAGACTCAGACGGAGACCTGCTTGATGATGCTGAAGAGGTGTTGGACTATGGGTCGAATCCCTTGTTGAATGATACGGACCTAGATCTGCTCAGTGACTATGAGGAAGTGAGATTCACCGACACTTCCCCCACTATGAACATGACTCACGCGGGTATACTTGACTCGCTATGGGATAGTGACGGTGACACCATAAACAACATTGACGAGCTCAGAATCTACGGTACCTTGGCGAATGACCCCGACTCAGACAACGACGATGTCGAAGACGGTGTTGAGATTGCCTTAGGAACTGACCCCCTCAATAGAGACACGGACTCGGACACGATCACGGACGGAGCAGAGCTATTCATCCATGGAACTTCACCCCTCACAAACGACACAGACTCTGACCTGCTTCTTGACTATGAGGAGATTTTTGTATACGGCACTTCAGGCAATAGCTCCGATACTGACCTTGACCTCCTCAGCGACTACGATGAGGTCATGGTCTACGGTTCAGACCCGACGAGTGCCGACGTAGACCTTGATTTTGTCAATGACTACGATGAGATTCTTGTCTATTTCACAAACCCATGGAATGATGACACAGACAACGACACATTGGCTGATGGATTCGAGATATTCCAGCTGGGTAGTGACCCAACGACAAACGACACGGACGGAGACCTCCTCTCCGATGATATGGAACACTTCAGGTACGGCACCGATTTGAACAATGTCGATACAGATTCTGACGGCTGGACTGATTATGAGGAAGTAGCCATCTACGGTTCCTCACCGATTTCCGCAGACACTGATGGAGACTCCCTACCTGACCCACTAGACTTCAACCCGAGAACTCATTGGTTGATTCCAGTGGCGGGGCTCATCATTCTGGGTCTTGTAAGCGTTGTCATCTACAGACGGGTCAGGAGCACGTACAAGAGGGAGTACGTCACACGGGCGGAGCCGGCCAGTCCTGGACTAGAACCTGGAATGGACGTAGTCGTTGAGTACAAGATCCGTGATGGAAAGGTCGTCTTTGGAGTGGCTGTCCGCAACGATTCCGCAAATCCGATGAGCAATGTTCAGGTTGTCCTCGGCATTCCTGACCTCACTGAAACCATCAAGAGTGAGAGTGTAGGAACTGTGGAACCGGGTGACCTAGCTGTAGCAATGGTAGAGTTCGAGCTTCAACCAGGAGCTGAAGGTGAACTCGTGGGCATGGTGGAGTACGATGCTGCCGATGGTGAACATCGCATCGTGAATCTCAAGCCAGTCAAGATTGTGGCTTAGAGAGTCCCACCAAGTTGGCTAGTCAAATCCTCGTACAATGGAGTCTTGGCTCGGAAGCGGCTTCGCCTGTTGCATAGTCTATAAAAGCCGCATAGAACCTGTACTTTCAGGATAACAGGGGAAGTCATGGATTGGAGCCTGAAGACCTGATTGGCAGGATTGAGGAGAAACTGATAGCAGTGGGTGTGCCGCATGTGGTCGACCCCGAGCTAATCCGTCCCAGAGGGCTCCATTCTGTGCATCGAAAAGGTTTGAGCGAGCTTGAAACTTTGCTTCAGAACGCAATAGAGGCTCTCAAGGCAGACCCCCGTCTACCTGAAATCCTCCGGGGACTTGCCGACCTCCATCTCTCAGAGGGTGTATATGGCAAGGCAATATTGCAGTACGAGATTTGTCTGAGTCTTGACAGCAAACAGGTCGGCGCTTGGGTTCACATGGGTCTATCCTACCTCATGGCTGGCGAACCAAAGGACGCGATCAGTTGTTTCGGCAGCGCCCTAGCGATTGACAACAAGAACATCCGCGCGTTAATCTACATGTCCATGGCCCAGCTAGAATTGAAGGAGTACGAGGAAGCACTGAAAAGTGTCGAAACAGCTTTGAAGTTCAACCCGCGCCATCCAAGAGCACTAATGGCAAAGGGGTTCTACTTCAAGAAGAGAGGAAAGAAGGAGGGCGCAATTACGTGGTTCAACAAGGCCATAGAGAGCGAAGGAGAGTTCATTCCTGCACTCATGGAGCTTGGGGCACTGTACCTTGAAACTGGAAAGTACGACGAAGCAAACCAGACACTTGTAAGAGTACTCAAGAGAGACCCAGATCAACCCTACGCCATCTCAATGATGGGAGACGTGGCTTTCGAACAGAAAGACTACAATCAAGCACTCTTTTACTATGACAAGGCTGTGAGTGTCAAATTCGATGACGCGAATCTCTGGATTCGGAAGGGCGATGTGCACAGGATAATGAAGTCATTCAAGCAATCCCAGAATGCCTACCAGAAGGCCATCAACGCAGACCCTGAAAACATCGAAGCGTGGGCAAAGAACGGGGACATTCACCTTCTAATGGATGATGAGAATACTGCCTTGGAGTACTTCAATACTGCATTGGCTCTGAAACCGGAGAACGCAGAGGTCGCTCACCGTCGAGGACTGGTCTATGTTTCGCAAGAGAGGTATGAAGAAGCACTTGTGGACTTTGATGCTGCATTTTCAGTTGAGCCAAGCAATCCGGAACACCTCTATCACAGAGCATTGTGTCTCGAGAAGCTGGACCGGTTTCCAGAAGCGCGACGTACTTGGCAGATAGCAGCCTCACTCTTTGAGCAGGAGGGCAACGAGGTAAAGGCTGCTGAGTGCAACGCCAAGGCAAAGCGAATTAGGAAGAACGAGTGATCGTTCTCCTGGAGTGACAGATTTCAGATTATTTTCTCAGGGAGATGCTTCAATCGAATCATAGATTCTGGATCCGAGGTTAGGACCAAATACACAACGACTGTGGTCTTCTCACCGGAATCCAATTCACGCCAGTCGCTGACGGCAACTAACTGGGCATTCTCCGACAAGGTACGAAGTTCAAGGAGGTCTCTCGTTTTGCATGCCACTGAGACCCCTAGTGCCTGACCTGAGATGGGCTCTTCATATACCACCCAGTTGTCTTCAGGATCAACAGCAACCTCAGTTTCATCCTTCGTTGGTTGATGAAAAACCCGTTTGCCGTTTATGACTGTGTGTACATTAGTCACATCCTGTCCACCAAGGCGCGGGACACCGGCGAAGCCAAGGGAGAATCTCCTCCATTCTGAACTTCTGTTCTCTGCCGATATCTCTGCACGGAGAATTGGTACGCCTGGAAGGATCATATAGCTGGCTCGAAAATGCATATTCTTCAGACCAGGACTATGACAGAAGTCAGAAGTGACCTCAAAACCTGTCCATGGACCCACATCTTTCTCAGACA
>JBHLOD010000080.1:0-6263 GCA_048940825.1 Promethearchaeota archaeon
ATTGAGTCAGTTATCTTGCGGTCATCAATTTCGATTTTGGGCCCAGCCCGCCTGGATGAATCAAGACCCAAAGAATCAATCATCTTCATGATCCTATCTAGAGCCACAAAGACCGTTTCCTCATCGCGCGATTTCTTGACATCAACAATGGATGCGTGTTGAGTGACATCAATAAACTCGAATAGTCCAAACGCCTGAAGGGCTAAGAGGACTTCACGTTCATAGTCCTTGTGAGAAACGACCCTTGCAACAATCATCTCTGCGGGGCTCAGCAAGCCCATATCTATCACCCTTTAGTTAAAGTCGACTCCTTCTGAGTTTAGCAGGAAGCCAGTTAGATTGTGCCATTTCATGGTAAAGATAAACGTTGTGAAAGGCAGGCCGATAGTCAAGTCGTGTTCTGTAACAAAGGTCAATCTTTATCAGGGGTATTAGAAGTGAAAACGACACCCTGCCAAAGATGAGGAATGCAGTAATGAGTGCTGCTCACGAAGAGATTGACCAAATCCATGAGGCTGAAGAAGCTGCGAACAAGCAACTGAAAGAAGCAGAAGCCCGCGCGAAAAAGATTCGAGAGAACGCGGAGAAAGAAGCGAAGGAGATAGTTGAGAACGCAGAGAAGGAGGCGAAGATGGCTGCTCAGCGTTCGAGAGATGGACTCCAGGCCAGAAGATTGGAGATTGAACAGAAGGTCCAGAAAGAAACTGAGAAGCAGATTTCAGAGATTGAGGACTCAGCTCGTGGCCAAGTTAAGAAAGCCGTTGACATTGTCTATAAGGTGGTTACGGGGGAGGAATGATAACATGGAAGGAGTCAACAACATCATCAAGATAATCAATTCCAAAACCAAGAATGAGTGCGACAGAATCATCGCTGAGGCCGAGGAATTCAAGAAGCAACGCCTTGAGAAGGCGAGGAATCGTGCCAAGAAAATCACTGAGGAGATTGCAGGAAGAGCTGAACGCGAAACTGATGCAGAAGTTGCCAAGTACCACGCTAGTGCCAAGCTCCAGGCAAAATACCGCCTTCTTGAACGCAAAGAGGCAATCATGAACGAGGTTTTCGAAGCTGCGTGGGACAACCTTCAGAAGAGTGTTCTCGAAAAGAAATACGACAAGACTGTCTTCAACCTAGCTGTCGATGGTGCTGGCTCTCTTCAGGAGCCAGACATTGAGCTAGTCCTACCTGTAGGACAAAAGGTCAGCCTCGGTGTGGATGAGCTCGCAAAGACAATCTCGAAAGAAACAGGCGTCAAGACAAACGTGAGCATTTCAAAGGACACCATCAGAGCCACTGGCGGAGTGATTGTTCGAACCAAAGATAGCACAAAATCAGTAGATAATACATACGACGCCAGAAAAGAACGGTTTGATGACTCATTGAGGGATCGAGTAGCATCCGCCCTCTTTCCAAAGAAGGGATCTGATTAGAGGAAATGGGTTACTCCCATCCATCCTCTACTAGAGTTGTTCTTCTTAGCCAATGAGGCTCGAAATCGACCCAATGAGTAGAAACGCAATGACGAAACCGTAGATAGCAACAGCCTCAATGAGCACGACATAGAGAATGCTCTTGCCAAAGGTTTCTGGCTTCTCTGTGATTGCGCCTAATGCTGCTGCCGATGCAGTGCCCATACCCAAGGAAGCGCCAATACCCGCAAGGCCAATAGCAAGACCTGCACCGATTGCAAGACCAAGAATGGCCAAACCAGCACCCTCAGTGGTTTGCAGTGGCACAAATCCAGAACCTGGCACACCAAGTGCCTTGACAAGGGTAGGTGCATAGAACGCTGCTGCCAAGATGGCGCATACAGCTGCTCCCAATCCTAGCATCAATATGTTGGTAGTCCATCTATTGATTTTCACTGAATGTTGTCCTCCAGATGCCAAATTGTAATCATTCTCTGACGTTTTCGGGTAATTCTCCTCTTTCTAAATGTTGCCCTCCGGTCACCATATCGTAATCATTCGCCTGATGTTTTCGGGGGACTCTCCTCTTTCTAAACCTACCGCAATGGAACGGATGTTACGAATCTCGAAGTACTTGAGATTGAAGAATCCCAACACAGTTCCAATGTGAAACGGAAAAGCGGTGAGTTGAAGCATCACCTTCTTGGCGATGTAGTCCCCAATTGCCAACTCAACTTCAGACAAGTCGTTGGTTTCCTCGTATATTCTTCCCAGCCTTCCTGCAAGCTGAGAGTATCTTGTTGTACCAAGCCTATTCAACACCTCTCGCCAGTTTGCACCGACCTGAATGATATCAAGTAGTGCCTGAGACTTGCGGGTGAAACGGACAAGAGAGAGATCAACTACGCGGGACTCAAGCGTGAGAGCCAGAGCTCGTATAAGCGTCAGAACGTTCCTTAGGTCCACCCTTGCCTCCAAGACACTCAAGACGCGCTCCTGTTCTCCGCTAGGGAAGTCTGCTAGGGCCTCGAGCACAGTCCTAAGATACCACTCCTCCACAGCCACTTCGAGAGGCGCTGTAGATTCGAACTCCTCATATGCAGGGAACCTTGTCAGGAGTGCAATCTTGACATCCCAGTAGGGCAGGACGTCAACCGCCTTTCTCACAGAACCGGTATCAACTATCTGCTCGAACTCTATTGCCTGTTCTGGCGATGTGGGCACAAGAAACTTCAGAATCTCGTCCCTGTCCAAATCCACGTGAAGTCCTCTGATAATTGACTTGATGCTATCTGCCAAGAACATGTTCAGGTATGTCTGAGTGAAATCCCGCACTCGACCGGTCAGAGTCCGGGTAAGTCTGTAGCTCACATCTGCGAAGTCATTGGACAGAATAAGGCCCAGCTCTGCTGGCTCCGGAACTCGTTGAGCGAATTGGCTTGAGATTAACGGACCGTAGTAAGTACTGCCAAGTCCCCTGATGAAATCCTCGTAGGTTGCAGACTGCAGAAGCCGTTCATAGTCGCCAACAGTCAAGAACCGCGACTTCAGACCTCTGATTCGTGCGTTTATGTAGCCATATTCGTTTGCAGCCCTTGAGGCCATCATGAAACACCTTGGTTATCCATTTGCGGGGATGACGAGTTCACAATGTAGCCATCATTTAAGGTTGACGAAGAGTGTGTGTCGTCCAACTCCCTGACCAGTAGAAGAATTCAAATAACGGAACAAGCACTGGACTCTCAGTTGGTCGCCATGACAGAAGAAAGTGGAGAACTAGCACGCACGAGAGACGAGTACTTCAATTTGGGATCAATCTTCAGGAACTCAGCTACAATCACCTTTGTTATTCAGATAGCTGCAGTGATTCTGATGGTGGGTTCACTTACTGCCTACGCAATCGGCGACCTATTCCTCGCGCTCGATCCAGACCTCCAGATACTGCTGCTACTCATCGTCAGTATCATCTTCTTGGTCATCTTCCTAGCAGCCATCAGTGTCTTCATCAGATTCTCAAGAAAGATTGGAAACGCGGTTGTTGGTCCGGGAATTGAGAAGGTGCCATTCAACACGCCAAGGGTCAAGACAGTTGTAGTGATGTACGGAGTTCTAGTAGCGCTCATGGCGATTACAGGCTTGTACATCTGGTATCTTGTTGATCTGAACTTCCTTGTTCCATTTACAGCTCAGCGTGCCTCCCTGCGTTTGTTTGGACTAGCGCTTGGTGGATTTGTGGTAGCCCTTCTTGTCCAGATAATCGTGGCCGGAGTGGGCCGAAGCGCCACTCGTATCATCATTGAAGTCCTAGACGCAGATGACGATGATGAGTTCATGAGGTAGATTGCTCGGTTTCATCTTTCCCTGGGAGATCAAACTCCTCATAGATCTCTTCCGGAGGAGGGACGTATGTCCGCCGCCCCGCCACCTTATGCTCTAGTCTATCGTAGTAGCCAATTGTGACGTAGACACTATACACACCAAATACGAACCCAACCAAGGCACCAATGATCCCACCTGTTGTCGCGCCTTCGGGCCCCCACATAGAAGATCCTATGAAGCTGCCGACATATAGAAGAATGATGACAGAGCACGGCAGCTCAGATCCTACAGCAAGCCATCGTCCTATTCCGGCGAAACCAGACTGGGTACCCTCGTTCGACTGACTCATCTAGAGCACACTCAGCAGACGCGCATAGAAGCAATCTCTGACTTAAGCATGTTGAAGTGCAGCTGGGTCAACGCTTTTGTGCTGGAATCTCAATGACACTTTGAGGCGGTCACACTGAAAGTCAGTCTGGCATATGGCGGATCCAGCATAGAACTCGACATCCCTGAGGAGAATCTTGCTGGGAAGGTAGTCCCGAGGCAGGTCACAGCCAAGTCAGACATCGAAGCGGAGCTTAGTCGTGTGCTCACTAACCCTCATGGTCCCCTTCTCACCGATATTACGAAAAGCAAGAACGTCTGTGTCTTGGTTGAGGACCATACCAGAGATGAACCACACTGGGAGCTCATCAGTGCAATAGTACCTCTACTTGTCGATGCAAGTAGGGTGCAGTTCATTATCACAACGGGGTCTCATGAGGTGGACCACCCCGGAAACCTTGAGATAGTGGGTATGATAAGACGGGCAGCCGACGACGCAGGTATCGGAACCTATGACGTGACAATCAATGACTGCCACTCAGAGGACTTTGTGAATCTCGGAGAAACCAGTAGAGGAACTCCTCTGATTGTAAACTCGGCAGCAGTAGATCACGATGTCTACGTACCCATATCTGACATGAAGGCACATTACTTCGCAGGCTACTCTAATGCCCTCAAGGACTTTTTACCGGGAATCTGCGCGTTCCCTACAATTGAGGCAAACCACTCTATGGCTCTTCATCCAAAATCGACCTTTGGCAGACATCCATATCATCCAGATCCGGGTAGAAGGGACAATCCACTGGCAGATGATATGCGAGAGGGAGCTGAAATGATCACTAGAGATGCCAAGGTCTTTACTCTCTCAGTGATCTCGAGCGGCAGGAAACTTGTGTGGGCTGACGCAGGACATCTGCAGCCTGTGATTGCAGGAGGAATCGAACTGCTGGATGAAACTGCAAGTTTCACTGTGAAGCCTGTTTCTAATGCTGTCATCTCTCCTGGAGGATATCCTCAGGACATTAGCCTGTACCACGCCCAGAGAGGGCTGGAACTTACCAAGAATGCAGTGAGGGACCAGGGTGAAGTATTGTTCGTCGCTGAATGTAGAGAAGGAGTGGCGCCTCCGGAGGCAATCGAGAACTTCTATAACAAGCTCACAGCACCCCTGGAAGAGGTGATCAGCTCAATCAGTGAGAGATATCACCTGTATGAACACAAGGCATACAAGTTCGCAGAACTGCTTAAGCGCATCTCTGAAGTCAAGATGTACACTGAGCTTGATAGAGAAACTGTTGAGTCGGCTCACCTCAGAAAGGTGGAAGACCCACAAAGTGTGGTTGATGAGTGGATATCCGCGAACCCGAAAACCAAGATCCTAGTGCTGGACAAGGCCAACAAGATAGCTGTGTATGCTGACTAATCCCACTTCATGCCGGAAATTGCATTGTAGAGTTCTTTGTATCTTTCGAATCCTCTGTCATAGACTGCACGATTCTCCTTCGTGGGCTTAAGAGGCTCAGAAGGCCGAACCATCTCTTCGGCGGCATGCGCAACCGACTTGAATAGTCCAACACCGTTACAGGCGAGAATGGCGGCACCAAGTGCTGTGGCCTCCTCCATCTCGGTTCTGATTACAGGGATTCCTAAGACATCAGCCTGAACCTGCATCCAGAATTCACTTCTAGCGGCCCCACCGGTGACTCTGACCTCTTCGGTCGGCAGGTTCAGCTCACGCATGACCTCCATGTTTGTACGCATCTCATATGAAACCCCCTCAAGAATCGACCTTACCATGTGAGCCCTTGTGTGGCCCAAGGCCAAGCCAGCAAAGACCCCTCGAGCTTGAGGGTTCCAGTACGGTGCACCAGCACCAACTAGGTGAGGGATGTGGATTATGCCTTCAGAACCGGCAGGCACTGCGGCTGCCCCCTCTGTCAGAATCTCATAGGGGTCCACGCCACGATCCTCAGCAATTCCAACTTCAGCGCTGCCAAGTTGATCACGGAACCAACGCAAGGCAGATCCTGTTGTGAACATGCTCGCCTCTACAACAAAAGCACTGGGGACTACGTGCCTACTGCAGAGAACTCTCCGTTTTGAGTCCAGCCGTGGGCTGTTTGAGTATGCCAGCATGAAGGTGCCAGTTCCTGTGGTCGACTTGATTCTGCCTCGACGGACAACACCGACACCAAGAGCGGCACACTG
>JBHLOD010000081.1:0-6237 GCA_048940825.1 Promethearchaeota archaeon
GGAAAGCATGGCATTCCAATAGATGGCAGTTCCAGACATTATCAATGTGATAATGGGTTCATCAAGCACATCTGGATGATCACTCTTCATCTCCTGCGTTGGGAGATCAGCAAGATACCGCAGTTTGTGGAATGCCGATTCCTGATTGTCTGCAACATCCTCGAGAAAGAGCGCAGTGCGGGAGTTCTCCTGGATGTACCTTCTGACAGACTCCTGAGCAACAGCTTCTACAATCTGACTTGACTCCCATGATCTCCTGTACTTTATTCTCAGAGAGTCGGAAATGGCCGCGGCCATCTGTTTCTCATAGAGTCCTGTCATTCCAACATAACCGGTTACAAACTTGTTTCCCCTGCGATCTGCCAAGGTTGGTAGGTCTCTCAATGCAAGCAACATCAGCGTACTCTTCCCAGAGCCTACCGGGCCCCTGAGAAAGATGTGGCGTTCATTGGTGAGAATCAAGTCCACGAGCTGGTCGAGGAACTCTGGCCATTCAATATACAGACGAGAGTCTGGCATCTTGTAGCCGCGAAAAGGAGAGAAGCGTGCACCGATTCGTTCTTCCCATGCACGCAAGACCTCCTTACGGGTGTTGAAGTGGCGAATCAATGCACTCTCGTGAATCGCAATCGTCATGATGTGTACCCCATGGTATCACATGTACTGCTTGTAATACAGTTGCCGTTGGACTCTACACTCCTAATAAGTAGTGCGGTGAACTCGCCAATCTGACTCATGTGAGTATGTGAGACACAACCTTTTTGAACAGGATACAGCAGCGAGTGGGCAAGCCCGGGAATGGCCTACCAAGAAGAAAGGAGCAGCCTCTGATGGATGTTGATCGGATCCGACACATACTGAACTCATTGATGATACTCAGTTTTCTCATCTTTGGTGCACTGTCCGCAATCATCTTGATTACCGACACATCACTCACCAGTGTATCAGTTGCTCTTCCATTTGCCTTTCTGTTTATCTCCTTTATGACACTCATTGTGACCGGACAGATTAATGACCGACCTAGGCTTGTAAGGAAGTATCTTCGTGACTGGCTCATAGTCTGTGCCTTCATAGTACTCGTAAGTGCACTGGTAGTGACCTTTGCATGATGCTCATCACAAGAGTTTTAGGAACTCATGATGTGAAACGACTCCACGTCCGAATCTCAGGTTCAGCCCCTCAGAGTGATTGACATGAGTAAGATTCTACCAGGAACCAAGACAACAAGGATGGAACTCCTCCGACTGAAGAATCGGATGAGACTGGCAGAACGAGGTCATGACCTTTTGAAGGAGAAGCGTGACTCGCTAATCATGGAGCTTTTCAACGTCCTTGCTGAAGTGAAAGAAACCCGCGAGAAGGTCGAAACCGCTCTGTCGGAGGCATTCTCTGCGCTGACAAAGACGAAGATGATAATGGGACCTTCAGAGGTAGTGGAGTTTGCCAACGCAAGCAGAGTTCTGGCGGATCTGAGAATCTCCACGCGATCTATGATGGGTGTCTTGGTACCCGTCCTATCCGTTGAGCAACACATACCAGAACTTCCGTACTCATTGCCAGATTCAAGTGTCCAACTCGACGTAATGGCATCTAAATTCAAGGATGCTCTGAACGCAGTAGTGCGCCTTGCCGAAATCGACTCAACCGTCAAGAGACTTGCGATTGAAGTCGAACGTACCAAAAGACGAGTTTCAGCTCTTGAAACAATAGTAATCCCCCGACTTGATGCCACTGCAAGATACGTGAAGCAAGCCCTGGAAGAAAGAGAGCGCGAGGACTTCTTCAGACTCAAGTTTCTAAAGGAACAAATGGAATCAGAGTAGTGTCAAAGCAAGCGTATTATTTGTATTACACTATGCCTGCCTTAACTTCAGAATCGCAGCTGCCAAGTCGCCTTCACTACTTCTGAGTGCTTCCTTTGCAGTTTCAATATCAACACCAGTCTGACTGGCCACAAGTGCAGCATCCTCCATAGGTATCTCAACCTCCTTCTGGGGTTCCGGTTCGATTCCCTCCGAAACATCCGCTCCCGTGGTCAGCCCTCTTTCTGATTTGGTGCCTGATACTTGGAACGATTCGCTGCCAGCCTGCTTAATCATTACAACTTGCGGGTCGGTGATCAACCACTCTTTGTCTTCGAAGCGGAATATCACCTCCCTTACGCCACTAACATCCTTCTGTTCTATTCCCATCTGTTTCATCATTCGAGAAATTGCTCTTGGTGACATACCACGTCTACGACTCATGAATCTCACCCGAGATGAATGAGGGTCTTCCACCCTAGTACTCCGGGACAGGGATAAAATGGTTGCGCTCTGTGATTTGCTTTCCTAGAGCTGTGTCAATTCGATATCAAAGACAAAATGCTGAATGCCAGGTGCATACATTTTGATTTGACGTACCGAAACGTTGGACGAGAAACCCTGTTCCAAACACAGCTCTTTGACCGTGCTTGTTAGCTGTTCTAACTCTCTTCCTGGCACAGCGATATGCATGTGAACTGTCCCTCCCTCTGCTACCACTGCCTTCAGTGCGTACGGAAGGAAACGATGAGTATCATGTAGATACCCCATCACGACTCGATTGACCTCACGCACCGGGTGGAGCTCTCGACAGTCACCAAGGACTGCCACAACTCTGTCTTCAAAACCATTCAGTCGAACACTGGAAACAAGAAACTGGTATGCATCTGAGTTCAGCTCGATTGCCTGTACTCTTGTCCCTCTGTTCTTTGCCATATGCAAGGCAAACTGACCGACACAGGCGAACATGTCAAGAACACGTTCTCCAGATTTGACCACAGATCCCATGCGAAGTCTCTCTGTCTTGTTTCCACCTGAGAAGGTTATGCGCGTGGGATCTAGTCTAAACAGAACCCCATTCTCGAGATGTGTTGTAATAGTTTGACTCTCGCCAGCAACGATGGCATAGTCAGGTATTCTCATGACTCCTGATGTGGCCCCCAATCTTACTGCAACTGAGGTAATCCGCGAGTCGTACTGAAGAGTGGTTTCTCCCAATAGCTCCAGATAGGGGTGCGTCCTAGAATCAGCGTGTAGTAGGGCAACATGTCCTACGAGATGAAAACCACCCGGAAGTGGAACATCGGACGGAATCTGGCCCTCCAGTCTGCTCCTAAGGAACTCTCTATATCTCATGATAACTCACAGGGCGGAATAACGGTGTTACAGACGGCGTACTAGGCATACAGGGTACTCGGTGCGCCATCACCCCTACCTCGATCCCGAATCTTTGAAACAGCCCTGACGAAGTCTTCTTGTATCACACGAATCCTATTATCGCGGATAGCAAACATGCCCGCTTCAATACAGATTACCTTGATGGCAGCACCTGTTAAATCTGAAGTTGCAGACACCAACCTGTCAAAGTCGAGCTCAGAATCAACGTTCATTCCGCGCGTATGAATCTTGAAGATCTCCTTTCGACTCTCCTCATCCGGCACTGGGAAGTCGATTATCCGATCAAAACGCCCTGGCCGCAATAGTGCTGGGTCCAAGATGTCTGGTCTGTTAGTAGCTCCAAGGACGGCCACTTGCCCACGATTCTCAAAACCGTCGAGTTCACTGAGCAATTGCATCAACGTACGCTGAACTTCTCTGTCACCTGAGGTAGCGATGTCGAGTCGGTGTGAACCCACTGCATCAAGCTCGTCGACGAAAACAATTGCTGGCGCTTTCTCTTTGGCGAGCAGAAAAATCTCCCTTACAAGCCTAGCTCCTTCACCAATGAACTTCTGAACCAACTCAGAACCGATAACTCTGATGAAAGTCGCATTTGTTTCATGAGCTACAGCTCGTGCACACAAGGTCTTACCTGTACCTGGGAAGCCAGTCAGCAAAACCCCCTTAGGAGGCTCGATACCAACTTGGTCGAACAAATCCGGTTTCAGGAGTGGCAATTCAACTGTTTCCTTTATTTCGCGAAGCTGTTCCTTGAGTCCGCCGATGTCGGCATATGAAACATCAGGGGCCTCTTCAATCTCCATCGCTCTAATCATCGGATCTCTTGATGGTGGTAGTTCCTGTGTTACTGCAAAGGATCGTTGATTGAGGGCAACTCTCATGCCGGGCTGCAACTTATCCTTGGGAATGGATGAAGAAATATGTACAACGAAGTTCGGACCCGTAGAGCTCTTCACAACTGCTCTTCCATCATCAAGTATCTCGATGACTGTTGCCGTGATAAGCGGAGACTGCCTCAGCTTCTCGAGCTCTGTTCTCAGAGTCTGAGTTTCCTTCTCAAGTCTAGATCGTTCAGCTTGAAGTATCTGCTTCTCTGTTTCAAGTGCACGAAGACGACGCTCTAGATGTCGAGTATAGGTTTCAGTGTATGTAGAATCATCGATGCTGTCTTTTTTCGCATCAGTAGTCCCTGGCAATCACTGCACCTCGAAATCCCATCCTCTGCAAACGATTTAAGGATTCCTTTGAGGCCCACTGATTCTGCTCCAGTCGGCAACTTTTATCAACACTATCGGTTCAGAGTGACCATGAAGAGGGATGCTTTGTGCCCAGCTGTGAGTTATGTGGCCGAAACATGAAGGGTCACGGACGAAATGTCGAAATCGAAGGAGCTAGAATGAATGTATGTCCCCAATGCGCGGCGAGATTCGGACGGGCACCGTCAGGCATAGACCAAAGGGCCTCTTCAACACCCAGTATACGACCTTCTTGGGTTGGCGAATCCAGGAAGCCAGATCCGCAAGTTCCTCGACGCACCACATCCCATAGACCAAAACCTCGTGCAACAACTGGAACACGCTTAGAAGATATGATTCTCATCGAGGACTATGCAAGCACCATCCGGAAAGCTAGGCAGAAGAAGCAGCTAAGTCAGGAGGAGCTTGCTCAGAAGGTAGGCGAACGGATCTCGACTCTCCAATCAATAGAGGCTGGACGACTGAAACCCACTGGGAAGACAATTAGAGGCCTGGAGAGAGAGCTTGACATTTCACTTCTGGAACCAATTAGCTCCACTCCAATTCGGACTAGTAAAGGAGCATCTCGTGGCGGACCTACATTGGGAGACAGGGTCATTGTGAAGCGAAAGAAGTCGCAGAAGTCAGATTGAGAAAGGGTCCAAACGAAGTGAATATATACTCTCTTAGGTAATAATACTATAGAAGTGCAAGTTCTCAAGTGCAGGGCTTTTGGTTACGTTAGAAATCAGTGGATTGACCAGCTTCCGGACACGCTCAGGTGATTACATCAAAATGGTACATGCGAACATCAATCATGACCTTTTCCGCCTTGTGGTCGAGGAGATAGCAGGCAAAGAGGGAGTAGACATCGCAACTGTTCTTGTCAATGCAGAGGAAACTACAGATGAGGAGATTGCCACCAAGACCGACCTGAAGCTGAACATAGTCCGAAGAATCCTCTACAAGCTCCACGACAACCACTTGGCCTCTTACCGGAGAATCCGAGACACAAACACGGGTTGGTTCCTATACTACTGGAAGATAGACCCGAAGAAAGCACAAGCCCTTGTCAATCGAAAGAAACGGCTAGTTCTGAACCTATTGGAACAGAGATTAGAACATGAGAGCAACAATGACCTGTATGCCTGCATTAGTCGCGATTCTTCGCCCGTTCCTTTTGAGGAAGCGATGAATCTCTCATTCCGCTGTCCAAACTGCAATGAGCAATTGGAGTATGTAGACAACACGAAGGCAATCAGTTTCCTCCGCAAGAGAGTGGAAGAACTGAAGGCTGATCTATCAGCAACTTCTACAACATAGACACGCAACCGTCCTTCCAAGGAAATCTACTTAGCACTCAAAGTACAGCCTCCACCAGGTGGCAGACTATTGAAGCATCTGGTTCTATACACTAGTGCATATGGCCCCCATCGTGGACAAATACTCAAGCACGTAAGAGAAGATGCTAATGAGATAATCAAGGACCTAAGCGCATCATTAGTCAATCTGGGAACCGACAAGAGGAACCGCATAACGGTTGATATTGAGGGCGAGGATGAGGAGTTTGTTGGCAACGTACTTACACAACGATATGGAAGTGTTTCTGAGTTTGGCGCGCTTTCCACTGATTCGTCAATCAAGGGTCAACTAGTCGATGTCGGAAAGGTCGGTTACGGATTGTACTGTGACGTTGGAATCGTGGGATCACCAAAGATGGATGTGCTTATTCCTCTCCACAATCTTCGAAGTCAGCTATCAATGCACAAGTCCTCGTTGAGGACAATCTGCAGTGCCTT
>JBHLOD010000082.1:0-6234 GCA_048940825.1 Promethearchaeota archaeon
ACATCGATGAATCAGCTCGGTGCCGGTCGTCCAGATGCAGGCCAATATGTTGATACAATGAAGTCTGAGCTGTCGGTGATAGCACAGCAAATGGGCATCATCCGTGAACTTGTTTCGTACTATGAGATACCGGACTCACTTGACAGAGTGAAGAATGTCTGGAGATTGCCACACTACATCGACAACGTGATTGTGATTGATTCGTCTTTGAGAGGCGTACTAGATACGGCAATTGGGCACATTGAAGATGGAAAGAACGTCGTCATCTTGGGAGCACCAGGTTCTGGGAAGACCACAGCCATGTATGCCATCTGGAAGGAAATCGATGAGGAGTCCAACGCAGCCATAGTGTGGGACACCAAGGATGTGGGGAGAGTCCACGAGAAAGATGGTGTGATTCTATTCAACGATGACATCCCAGAAACTCGCGAGTTGGTCAAGGCTGTAATAGAGAAAGACCCGCGGGGAATAGTGACAACTGCGAGGGAACAGGATTGGGCAAGACTCCCGATTGAACTACGAAAGAAGTTCACATCGGTTAGTCTCCCGATGGTTTCTGATGAAGTAATGCATCAAATCGCAGTGAAGCACTTCAATAGTCAGAGTGTGAAGTATAGCGACAGGGCAATAGCTACACTGGTTGAGAAGGCCCAAGGAAGTCCAATCTATGTGAGGTACATGGCCGAGGAGATTGGTGCCGATGTCAAGGCGGGAGGAGCCAAGAAACTCACAGAAACGCGGGTACGAGAGGCACCCAAGGGGATGACTGACTATGTTGCAGGGATTCTGGCAAGGATTCTCTTTACCCTAGAAGGAACTATCTACACACCAAAGGAAGGGGCACTGCCAGTAATCAAGACCCTGCTCTGTCTGGCGGACATGCCGAACTACGAAACTCATGAAGCTCATCTCAATCAGATGTTCTTCAAAGTGAAATCGCCGACTGATTCGCCAGGACCTTTCAATGCAATCAAGCAGTACCTCTCACGTGATCCACGGTTCTTCTCTCTCAAATTCATGCATGACACCCTAGCAGACGTGCTACGGGGGAAGGTGGACCATCCAATTGTTGGAGACATCCGAATGCTTGCTCAGGAAATGGGGGCTTCAGGGAGACGTAGTGTGGAAACGGATGCGCTTGTTGATGGGTGGCAACACGTCAAAGCAGAGTACGAGATGGACCAGGCAGGGGGACTTGAACCTCTTCTTGCCTACGGATACTTTGCGACCAAGAACTTCGGAATTGAGCACCTGGATAGGTTGGCAATAGAATTAGCTAATCAACACATCGAGAACCCTCTGAGCCAAGGACTGTTTGCAATGACAGGGCCAGTGGTAGAAGCAGAATCGATGAAGGTGATAGAGCCTGTCAGACCTGATGTAGAAGTCCCACCAAGAGTGGCTGAAGGTCGTCTGGAAATCCCGGTATCCATCAAAGACCCGCAAATCCCAGATAATCTCCGCGCCATATGGGAACAAGACGGCGTAGAACTTACAGAGGCAGTCAAGGAAGAACTGAAGGGAAATCTGTCGGAACTCGAGCAGATGTCAGAATTGGGCGATTTGGGAACGGGAATTGAGGATTACGTGTATTCTAGGTTGGCCAAGGCGGGACTAGTGGACATTGGTGACGCAAGGAGGCCTCGATTTGATGAACTCAGGGACCTCCTTGAGCAAGACTCCGTCAGTCCAAACAGACTTCAAAGAGCCCTCGAAAGGGCCTCTGAACGAGCGAGCGACCTTCGTGAGAACGGCAAATTGACAAATGCGGCTGAGAAGGGAGAAATGCTTGTCAAGGCTGCCAATAGACTCGTTCTTCTAGATTCGGCGCTTTACGTTGAGATTCTCGAGGACATATCCTCGGGGTTCTCAGCCACAATTGGGGAATCACGCACAGCGGAAACCCTCACGTCACTTACTGGCGAAATAGCTGTGTCAATGCTCGACGAGAAGACACGGAGGCAGATAGTCAAAGTCTTTCAAGGAGGAGCAAGGCGTTCCGAGAGATCGGGAGACTACGATGGAATGCAAGCGCATCTCATAGGGAAGTGGAGTCTATTTGGAATTGATCCTAAGGACTTGGATTTTGCAGCCAACAGTGTGAACAAACTCATGAAGCTCGGTAGAACAGTCTTTGCACTGGAGAGCTTAGTCAAACTGAACAGCACCTTTGATGAAACTCAGATTGAGCACAGGCTTGGGATGGCCCATCAGGCTTTCCGGGGCCTATCAAGAGCAACAGTCGCAGAGAGAGGTGACTTCAGCCGATCAGTGGAGATTTGTCACCAAGAACTCCTTGATGTCAGTGAGATTCTTGATGCTAGAGATCTGCTGGCCAAGAATAGCACTGCCGCAGAGATGTGCAACGCGCTGTGGTCCTCAATCGTTCCATTCATGGACGGATTTGTCAAGCGCTCTGGGAAGTCAATAGCCGCAGAGGCTGTCTATCCCCTGTTGCATGAGAGCATCAAACCACTGGCACTCTCTATAGCAGATATTCTCAGGAAGGTTGGTATTCAGAAGGCGTGGAAGACTGCTGCTGGTACGACCCGGAAGATAAAGGGGGAGAGTATTCACAAGAAGGAGATATTCACAGCCATTCAAGCACTCAAGTAGTCCGACGAGCAGCCTCCCCAATATGTGCTCTATACCAGAAATGATATCAACTCAAAGCTCTGTCCTGACATTCTGTCTACCCGTGGAGGAGAAGACGTGTCCCACTTGACAGCTGTGTTCAGTCCCGAGAGAATCCTGAAACTGGACGGGATTGACGAGCTCGATACCATGAGAATGGAGCCAAATCCCTTCTGGAACAGACCACGTCTTGAAATCACTTGGGGGCTTCCTGTAATGTCAGGATTGCTGAAGAGTGATAGAATAACCATTCAGCAAATGCGCCTTGCTACTCGTGATGAGCTTGGATTGTACCACGACCCCTCCTACATTGAGACTATCGAACTGTTCGGAAACATGGGATCGGCGTTCGCTTCGCGATTTGGACTTGACACCGATGAGTGCCCCGTCTTCTATCAGATGGATAAGTATGCAAGCTATCCAGTGGGTGCAACGATTGATGCAGTGATGGGGGTAGCCGACGGCAAGTTTGAAGATGCCATGTCAATAATCGGTGGGTTTCATCATGCTTACAGCTCCAACGCGGGAGGCTTTTGCTATCTCAACGATACAGTTGTAGCAATTAAGAAGTTCAAGGAGAAATACCCGAACAAGAGAGTGATGTATCTAGATACCGATGTCCACCACGGTGATGCAACTCAGCAGGCGTTCTATGACGACCCAAACGTGCTCACAATATCTACTCACGAACTGAGCATGGGCTTCTTTCCCGGTACAGGACGACCTGAAGAGGTCGGAATCGGGGAAGGGAAGGGGTACTCGGTGAATATCCCCTTACCTCCACTCACTGACGACTTCGAGTATTGGAAGGCCTTTGAGGAGTTGGTCGTGCCCATATGGCTTGCCTACAAGCCAGACTTCGTTCTCTGGAATGTCGGTGCTGATGGTCACATGGATGATCCTCTTGCAGACCTTCTTCTAAATCTCGATACCTATCATCGTCTGTCCAAGACGGTTCGCCAACTGGCACATCTCGGTAACAAGAAACTAGTCATTGTGGGGGGAGGTGGCTACAACGCTGTTGCTGCAGCTAGGGTATGGACTGTTCTGCTGGCAGACCTTGCAGATATCGCTCTGCCTCCGCTACTTCCAGCGGAATGGATTGAGATGTGTCACAAATACGGGCTCGAGGTGAAACGTGGGGGTTGGACAGACCGTCCCACCCGCATGTATGCAGAGCACGAATCGAAGGTTAAGAGAGCGGTGGATGAAACTATTGAGAAGGTCAAGGAACTAGTCTTCCCGACTTTTGGGTTAGAATGAATCCTACTTCTTAATTCCCAGGACGCACCTATGTTTTGTTTCGTCGGTGAATATGTCCATAATCTCGAACCCGCTGAAGACGGTATCTATCTCCTCTAGAGTAAAGTAGTGATGAGGAATCCCGGCCTCCGGTCCGTTTCGAGGGATGTAGGTACCTGGTTCTATCTGTTCAAGTTTCCAGTCCATATCACCTTCTGACGGAACAAATGAGTAGATGGGAAATGTCACAAAAAGCACGCCACCACTTCCAAGCACTCTTTCAATCTCCCTTACTGTGAACATAATGTCCGACATGCGGTTGTGGTGAATGACCTGTGTAGAGATTACAGCGTCAAAGAAGGCGTCAACATACGGAAATGTTTCCTCCATGCTATGTTCCTGGATGTCAGCTGTCAGACCTTCTTCAGTCAACCACTCTAGAGCCATTGACACAGCCTGCGGTGACACGTCGAATCCCCAGACGTCAAAACCTAGCTTGGACAAATGCACCAGATGACGGCCGGTTCCGCAACCCAGGTCCAATACTCTCTTCACCTGATGGTCAATGAAGACTCTCACAACTCTCTCAAGACAAGAGTGGGGCTCCGTGAATACCCTTCCTTGTTCTGCGAAGATATCGTCCCAGTCTGGCATCAGTGTTAGTTCTGATGAAACAGACTATGATATGCATTGTGCTCACTATGATTCGGACGAGATAAAAGGAAGGACGGAGAGGTTCAACGCTCAGTCTTTGAGTGTGCGTGCGTACAGAATGAAACCAAGATATCTAGTCCTTGTGCTGAGTATTCTTTTGATGCTATCTGGAATCACTCTTGCATTCAGCGTTCAGAGTGGATTTGGCACAGTGTCCGTGACAGAGGTTGATTTTCAAGCTGCAGATGGCTCATGGATTCATAGCACCCTGCAACGACCAAATTACGCCACAGACACAAACCCGCTACCGGGGGTAGTAGTGATACACGGCGTGATTCAGAGCAAGGAATGGCTCATGTCCTTTGGGATCGAGCTATCAAGACGCGGTTTCGTGGTATTGACGATAGATGCTAACTCGCACGGCAACTCAGAACCTGGCACAGGAAGCGGTGCCGCCGCCTTAAACTATCTTGCAGGTCTTGACTACGTTGATAGTACCGCCATAGGCCTCATTGGGCACAGCATGGGAGGAGGGATATCTTGGAGTGCCATTGAAGAATCGTCTGTCAATGTGGATGCACTTGTGCTTGTAGGAAGTTGGACTAATCGGACCGAAATGCCCTACATCCCAAGCACACTGTTGGCCATAGGAGAATTCGACGCCCTCTTACCGTACACTCATAATCTGACTGTCTTAGAGGACTTCTTCGGGGTCACAGGAGTAGAGGAGGGAGTCACGTACGGAAGTTTCAGTGATAATTCGGCGCGCAGAGTGATCCTCCCAAGAACAAACCATCTGTTCGAAACGGTAGACCCAGTAATAGTGGCAGAGAGTGTGGAATGGATGAAGGAGAGCCTCAAGGATGGTGTGGAGGACTCGTACTGGATTCCGTCTGGGGAACAGATATACTCCCTCTGGCTTGCTGGTGGATTCATTGGTCTACTGGGAATAGTCCTTACTCAGTTCCCTCTACTCGTAATTCTGCTAGGGTTCTCGCCTTTTCGAAGGCTAAGAGAAGCGTACTCAATTGATCAAGTGAT
Organism: Promethearchaeota archaeon; assembly: GCA_048940825.1. Classification (GTDB taxonomy): domain Archaea; phylum Asgardarchaeota; class Thorarchaeia; order Thorarchaeales; family Thorarchaeaceae; genus SMTZ1-83. Next base: position 5,572 of record JBHLOD010000082.1, read on the forward strand.
TGATAATCGAACATTCCTTGGTTTGGGCATTCTATACGCAGCGGTTGGGCTCGGAACATTCTATCCTCTGCTTGGCGTAGGTCTGTTTCTACCCTTCCCACAGACATATGGACTCTCCATAGCTCTATGGTTCTTGGGGAGTGGTCTGTTGTCATTCTTGATTCTGAGACTCATGAGAAAAAGACGACCGCAGATGGTTTCTGAAGTCAGGGTGGAAACCAGCGAAACATCAACCCATGTGACGAGAGCTATTCTATTGACAATAGTCATTGCCGGTTGGGTGTATATCTGGACACTGGTTGTTGATCTAGGACTAGCGCTCGATTTCCGTTGCTTCCTTCCTGGGTTCAATGATTTGACTACATCACGTGCATTGATGGTTCCCGTCTATTTCATCCCGTTCCTAGTCTACTTCTATGTAGAGAGTGGATGGTTAGTAGGAGCAATGCGAACGAAGCCCAAGGAAACATGGGCAAGAACACAAATCGACTGGACTCTGAAGGCGATTCTCATAAAGTGCAGTCCTTACTTCATTCTCTTAGCACTGCACTACGGTTATGGAATGATCACGGGGCTTGCGCTCCTTCCAGGAATGTTAGGTTTCTCATTCCTATTCTTCTATGCCTTTGCTCCTTGGTTCGTAATCTCGACAATAGTACTTGT
>JBHLOD010000083.1:0-6234 GCA_048940825.1 Promethearchaeota archaeon
AAGGCTACTACGCGCTCGGCCTGATATCTTCACAAGGGGACCTTCACTCGACGTATTGGTGCTCACACCAATGATTGGCCTGTCGGTGGGAACAATCCTTGAACCTTGGGCCATGCCAATGACAATCCCAATGATTGTATCTGGAGTTTCTGGATCCCTGACGATATACATGCCCTCTTCCTCAAGATAGCCGTCTGTTTCAAGCCGTCTAAGCGCAGAAGCAAGGCTAGCGCGGTGTTCTCGCAGGAGTATGCGTCCCTGTTGGAATGCTTCTTCATCACCAAGGCAAATCCTGACTCCTACCTCAGGTCGTCTGTTCCGTCCACAAGCATTCAAGAGAGTCGAGAATTCCTTTGCCGTCCTCATCTCAGTCCTCGGGGGGCGCACAACTAAAGAAACCACATCGCCCACAATTCCTTCAGCTACACGAGGGTCGTCGTATGTTTCCAGGATATGGCTGATGAGACGATGAATGACTCTTTGCTTCTCTTCATTCTCCAAGTCTGTCCACATCCGCCATTGGTCGTCCATATCTCGCAAAGGAATCTCCAGCTCCTCGAAGAATCTGAAGCAATTCTCAGTATTACCAGTTATCCCTGGGAGATACGGCTCAGTAGCGAACTCTAGTAGATACGGCAATGGCCTTGTGTTTATCCCAAAGAAGGTAAGGTCTCTCTCTACCTTGATCAGGCCTGCTTCCTCTCCAATCCTCATAATGGCTCTATTCACATTCTGGAATCCCTTCCCATAGTAATCCTGCAAATCTCCAGTGGCTCCGACCACAGCCAGCTCTGAGAGGTTCGCATTGTCTGTGGAGAGGCCAAATGCGACGAGGAATGCTACTCCGGCTCCAGAGATGTCGTAGCCTCCGTCCAAGCCATGCTGACAGGGGTTTATCTCTATAATCTTGCTGCCAGGCTGAAGCGGGGCAGGACCTGCTCTCTCCTCGGAAGGAAGATGGTGGTCCAATACTACTATCCAATTCAGGTATTCCTCGAGAGCCACTGTTGATTCAACTAGCTCTATTTGCCCTGTACCTAGGTCACTAAAGATGAGCAAATCTGGTCTGTTCTCTGTGACGAGGGTGTGGACTTCTTGAATCGTTTCCGAATTCAGCTGATGGATATTCTTCCATGTCACATCTACGTCTGCTCTCTCGAGCATTGATACAACAATGGACAGTGCACTGATTCCATCAGCATCGATGTGCGATATGGCTAGTGCCTTTTTTGACTGCAGAATCGCCTCTACTGCCTGACTAACTCGCTGGAGCATAGTATCGGGAATGGTATCTTCTAGGAGCATTGTTTCAGAAAGTGACAGCGAGCATCCAATATAAGTTGGCCTCTCAGGAACCACGAGCTATGCTGTCTATCTCACTCAGCTGCTCTCGCAAGCCTCGACAATGCCAAGAATACAACAAGAAAGACGCTGGCCACAGCCGCCAATGCTTTGGCTATCTTCTGCCATGTCGTCTGAGGAACCTCCAAATCGCGGAGTTCATTTGTGACCCGCTTCAGGTACACACGTGTTTCCGTGAAGAGCGCCTCGTGGTCATCAATCTCGGAAGAGTAATCTGACCAACTCTCGTGGAAGGGAGCTTCAGGCTTCGTCTGAAGCCACTGGTACCAAGCTTCCGCTATCTTCTGTCTGTGCGGTTCCGGAAAGTGTTGTATCGTGTCTCGAACACTATTCTCCCAATCATTTGGCAACATCACAGTGCACCCCATTGACTCCCGGCAGAGGGCCTTATTCAAAGCTCAAGGGAACTGCTATTAAATATTCGGCATCGGTCTTCGCCTTATAAGGGCGACCAGGTTGGTAGGGATTTGCGCATTCCGAGAGAATGTCTTCCAATCACCTAGTCTTGGCAAGCTCCTTGGTCCAGGACTGCATATCCTTGCGAAGTTTCTGAATGTCTCCAGGACTAATCGGATCTACTCTACCGTAAGTCTTCAGAATTCGCACCCATCTCTGCATCTTGACCACTAGCTGTGGAGCTCCGCCCCGCAATTCCAAGGTGTTGGCAGCTTCGTTTATCTTTACAGATAGGTCGCTGGCGATGACTCCTTCCTTGACCTGTGAATCCAGAGTATCAATGACTGCTTGTAGGCTTGATATGGCGCCCTTCTGAGCAACGGCTGCAGTGTCTGGAGCAGCCGCCACTGGAGATACTGAAGAAACCTTCTCGACTTTGGCCAAGAGTTCGTCCAGCTTCTGGCTATTAGCTGCCACAGCCATAGAAATCTCGCTGTTCGAGTCTTGCAGCTCGGTGATCTTCGATAGGACATCAATCATTCTATTTAGCATTTGAGTCAGTCGTTCTATGGCTCCGTTGATTTCAGTCAGTTTAGCTCGAACGTAGGTGTCATCGTCACTCATGCTTATCCCTTCTGCTAACCCCGGCAAACAGCCTTCAGATGGGTCTGATGAGGGGGTGCCGGGCTATTCAGATTAAGCTTTCTGGTCCATGCCCAAAGGCAGAAACGTAGCAATGAGAAGGTGCATAACCTAATACTATTATACCCAGGTCGTCGTGCTTCTCAAGCACCGGCACCTGCTGAGCTTGGAGGAATCATCTCGTGTACGTCATTAACTACAAAGAGCGCGAAGAAACACCTGTGACAATGCCTGGAGCGGAGAAGACAACCGTGCGGTGGCTGGTCGGGAGAAAGACTGGTGCAAACACCTATGCCATGCGGTTTTTTGAGATTCAACCTGGCGGCATTGTGCCAGAGCATTCACATAGGGAAGAGCACGAGGTCTTCGTCTTGAAAGGAGAAGCGAAACTGATTGGAGATTGTAATGCCGACACCGCGAAGAAGAATGATGTCCTGTACATCCCTCCTGACTTCCCGCACGGCTACGATAACACTGACGGCGAGGAGCCCTTTGTTTTCATATGCGTGATTCCATTGTTGGACCAAGAGTAGAGGCGCGGAGGCCTCTAGACAAGTACTTTTGTAGCGACTCCCAATGGATGCGTAGTGAACGAGATGGAGCTAAACGAGAAGAGTCTGTGGATGTTTGATGTTGACAACACACTGGTGCTTGATGTAGAGAATCCCAAGGTCTTCCCGGATGCAATGAATCTTTGGAAACATCTCGAGTCAATGGGAAAGACCAACGCCATACTTACAAACGTTGGAAGGCTCTCATCGCGGCAGATAAACAATGTTCTGAGTGAGGCTGGGTTCGATACGGTCACTGATAGAACATTCAGTGCCGGGGCAGCAGCTGCAGCGTATGTACATAACAGGTCTCCAGGGGCAAATTGCTTCGTCATTAGTGAGGGCGGAGCGACAGAAGACTTCGTGGCACGCGGTCTGAATGTCACAAACAACCCACCTATCGAGTATGTTGCAGTGGCAGCCGACAGAGGTCTCACGTTCCAAGAGCTGAACTTCGCAACCAAGATGGTCAAGGAGGGTGCAGCCCTCATCTGCATAAGTGGAAGCTGGGACTACCGCGGAGTCTATTTGGGCGTAGAGGATGTCTACATAGGCGAGCGGTCCATCGCTGCGGCGATTGAGCATGCCACGGGAGTAAATGCTGTAGTAGTGGGAAAGCCCATGCCCGAGATTTTCATAGAAACTGTCAAGGTCCTCGGTTTCGACGTTGAAGATTCAGTAATGATTGGTGACAATCTAGATTCAGACATTGCAGGGGCCAAAGCTGCTGGGATGACTACCATTCTGGTTGACCGCGGCCTTGACAATGTTGTGGAGTTCGACTCGAACGGATTGGAAAGAGAACCGGACTTCTCAGTTTCTAGCCTTGATGAAATCATTTCTTTGCTGTAGTCTTCTTCTTGGAAGTCTTCTTCTGGATAGCCCTCTTTCTAGTCTTCTTATCCGGTATCGACCAATCGTGACCTCGCGGGACAATCCCCTGAGTTTCTTGATGTACCATTGACGCTACCAGCTCAAATAGATCAGTCACATTGGATCCTGTAAGCGCGCTAGTGACTATGTGTGGCGCTTTCAATGACTTTGCGTACTGGGCAATGTCCTTCTCTGTTACTCGACGACGCTTCAGATCTCCCTTGTTCGCCACAACCACAACAGGGACTCTCTCACCGATGCTCTCCCAGGCTTCATCAATCCAACGGGGCAAATGATTGAAAGTACGTTTTCTGGTGATGTCAAACATCAGCACAACACCAGTCGCACCATCATAGAAGTGCATTCTGAGCTCTTTGAAGATATCTTGTCCAGCCATGTCCCAAATAACCATCTTGACATTCTTCGTGCTTCTTCCTTTGAATAGCTCTACAGTTCTGCTATAGTGCTGGACTCCAACCGTTTGCTTGTAGTCGTGTTTGAACCATCCAAGGGCCCATCTGTTTACGGTGCTCGTCTTCCCTACATTTGCGTCTCCGATGATGATGATTTTGTAGACGAATGAGGAGCCGCTAATCGTGAATGCCCCCGGAACAGTCTGTTGTCACTACATGGAGTCGTTTCTATCCATGCATATAACTAGATTTGGGGTCGTATTCGTTTCGACCTAGAACTCTAGGAAGGGTTCTCCCAGGATAATCCGCTCAAGAATGCTATTCTTCGTGGCCCGCTTGACCAATTGCTCGAAACGCTTCTTCAGACGCTGCTCGTCCACATACTCAGGTTCTTTGATTCCCATGCTCTTTAGGACACCGAGAAGGACATGTTCAAAGTCGTAGAGGATATAGTCGACTTTCTTGTTCTTCTTCTCCTTCTTCACCTTCTTGGCTAGACCATGTCTCAATGCCGCCTTTGTTTCCTTGAGGTAGTATGTGAGTGCCTTTTCGTAGTTCAGCTCTCCCTTCTTCAGAAGCTCTTTTAGGAAAGGCAATCCGAAGCTAGTCTTTGCTACAGCTTCAATCTTCGCGATGAATCCGTTCATCAGGTCGTCGTAGGAAACCATACCAGCTTGACCTCTAGTTGAAAAGACCTTGTCTGTTTCACTTGCCTTCTGGAACTTGGCCTTCTTGGCAGCAAGTTCCGCTTCTCTGCGCTTTCGCTCTTCCTCCTCCTTCTTGAGCCTCTCAGCCTCTTTTCGCTTTCTCTCCAGCTCCGCCTTCCTCTCCGCGGCAATCTTCTCTCTTTCCTTTCTTTGCTCCTCTTCCTCTGCGAGCCGTTCCTGTTCCAGTTTCTTCAGGATCTTCTCCTGCTCAGCCCGGAGTACACTCATATGCTTTTGAACGTCCTTCTCTGTCAACGTGATGTGTTTGGTGAGAAGCCATCTTACACCAATGGTATTCACCTTCGGTTTGAGATCTGCCGACGAGAAGATGAAAGATGCTGTCTGCTGACCCGGAAGTGCCTTAATGATTTCTTCAGAGTCCTTCTCTCCAGCGATAGGCTCAAGGATTCTCTCAAGCACTTTCAAAGACTGTTCGCTACTGATTCTGCCTGAGGCGATAGAGTTGAATTGTTCAAAGGCCTTGTAGTCAATGTCTTTTGGGCTCTGAGTGGCTATTAGACACTCTACTCCGTACTTCCTCGCCTGTCTGAATAGCAGAAGGAACGTTTCCTTTGGACCTGGGGCCCTCATCCCCGCAGGTATGAAGGGTGCTGCCTCATCTTGGAACAGAATCAGCCTGGGCCTATCGGTGAATCCCTGCCTGAGCATCCAAGAATAGAGCTGGTTGAGGACTATTGAGATGAAGAAGTGTTTCTCTTCCTCGCTTCTCAATGTCTTCAGGAAGAGTACGTTGATTGGTGTCTTGCTACCCACTGGCCTAGTAAGATGATCGAAATCTATCTGTCCTTCTTCCTTGAACAGCAATTGAGACGAGCCAACAGTCAAGGTGCGAAGTCGAGTAGCAAGAGTTTGTCTCTCCGTGAACTTCATGTATGGTTCAAGATCTATGCCGACCTCTTCAGCCGGAGCAGTGAGCAAGTTGGCAAGATCCTTGAGATCGCCTACGTCCTTACCACTCTCCCAGATGGTACGAAGGAGTTCGTACAACACTGCGAAGGACTTTCCTTCCCAGGACCGAGAAAGACCCCCAACTTTCGTTAGAACCTTCGTTAGTGTCCTTGCGCAGTTGTCCATTAGTCTGACGATATCATCTGGATCCGCCTTTGCGTCGGGCAGCTTGAGTGGGTTGATAGACACTGCCAGGCCTTTGCTACTGGCTGGTGTATACACTCGAACGATTACCTTGTCCATGTATTCCTTGAGCAAATCAGGCGGCACACCCTTCTCTCTGAGCTGTTTCGGATCTCCGGGAAGCATCAGAGAAGCTAT
>JBHLOD010000084.1:0-4053 GCA_048940825.1 Promethearchaeota archaeon
GCACTTTCTCACGAAGATAGGGAAAGCCAATGTCACGTACCCCTCTTGACCACTCTCTCAGAGTTTGCGGGGCGTATAGCTCCAAGGTCTTGTCGTAGCCCGCCAGCCACAAGCTCTGACACAATGTCAAGAAGTCAGAACAATGATCAATATGGAAATGACTGATGAACACAGAGTCGAGTTTCTTGAGGTCGATGCCAGTCTGAACTAATCTGTGCAGCACGCCGGAGCCGACATCTAGAAGTAACATCTTATTCTCTGCTTCCACAAGTATTCCGGATTGGACCCTGTTTGAGTCAGGGAAAGAAGTCCCGGTCCCCAGAAGTGTGACCTTCATTGTCATCAAGGTCTTGTCGTCAAGCAAGCGTAATCAGTCTTACCTTAAACCATGATGATGTGAAAAAGAAATAAGGAAGGAGATTGGGGACGAGCCCCAAGTCCTTTTTACCAACTACTCTTGGTAACCTTTCATGTAGCCCTCTCGCTGCTTCCACTTCTCTTCAAGCCTTTGCATGATAGTATACATGCGATGAGTGAAGGGCCATGCTTCATCGAACTTCCCTTGATTCATCTCTTGGGTGAACTCTTCAACGACGTCGTTGACGTCTCCAATGTCGTTGATGATCGTAGCGTCGAACTCGTAGACGAGGTCGAGCTCTTTCTCATTGATTTTCTCTTTTGAGCCCCATGCGGCATAGCCATAATCAGCGTAACGGATTGATGACTCAATCTTGTCAGTCAGGGCCAACATTCTATCGAATGTTTCCCAGGTGTTCTCAAGGTTGTAATCCACAACCATTGTCTGAAGCTTCTCAAGGTCCTGCTTGACAAGCCTGAGCTGATCCGCCATGAACTCACGAAGGACTTTGTCGGCTGCGCGGCGTTCTTCCTTCTCTTGATATCCGTGCCAGCCGGGAATGTAGTGAGTAATCAGTCCGAAGAATCCTCCCTTGATGTCCTTGGCGGCTTTCTTTCTAACCCGTTTTGCAATGGGATCGGTAATCTTGCCCATACAATCTTATCTCCTAAGTGATTGTACCATCCCAGTGACCTAGGTCGCCGGGCTGTCTACGGAGTCCTACTCTTCTTCGTATTTAAACAATGTTACTAGACTCATTGTGAGAGAATAGAAGTCTGAGTCGATATCTTTAAGGAAGTCTCATAGTGAGAGTGTTGAATGATCAGAGAGGGGTAAATCATGGTTCCATCAAATGAGGCGCTGAGTCCTCGGGGGCTTGAAAAGGGCCTCACCAAAATCATACTGCTCTTGACAATTGTTGCCTTGCTTGCCCCTGCTGGCGTGATGTTGTACTCCTTTGGCACCTTCTGGTTTCAGGTCCAGGTGTACGCCATGTGTTGGATAGTAGTCGCTGACCCTTATGGTCTTCATTGGATGATCGACCAATTCACTCTATTCATGACGCTACCCATGACTTTCCTCAGAATTGTGTTCGTGCTCATGGTAATGAGGGCATATCAGGGAAAGACTACACGGAAACGAGCCGCTTTCGCGGGAGTGGCGTCAGAACTACAGATGCCAATGATCTACTACGGGGTCATTCTGCTGATGTTCATGATTACATCGTACTATCCAATGGGCAACTTCATGACAGTCATCCCCATACCCCTTCTGCTTCTTCTTGGCCTAATCATCATGCGAGCCAAGCCCCCACCCGGAGAGCCAACCAAGTGGCGAGATGAAGACAGGCAAGGTTATTGGTGGGAAGAGGACCAGATACCCGCAGACTCTGAAAGAGAGTCCGCAGATGAAACATGGCTTCAAGACTAGCCTTCTCTTCTGCTAGGTGATTATGATGAAAGAGGAGTACCGATTGGCCAAATTGACTTGGCCTGAAGCTGAGAGGCGCATCGAAGAGTGCAATATCGTTCTGGTTCCAATTGGTTCGACAGAACAGCATGGTCCTGCACTACCTTTGGACAATGATCATTTCGTCGCTGAGAGAATCGCTTCAATGAGTGCAGAGAGATTGTGGGATGACCTCAAGGTGACCGTGGCCCCAACAATCGCCTACGGCTATTCACCTCACCATATGGAGTTCAAAGGTACAGTCACACTACAAGAATCAACTCTTGCCAACGTGATTGTGGACATCTGCTCTTCTCTTGCCCAGCATGGCTTCGCAAAGATAGTCCTGGTCAATGGACATGGGGGCAACGGCACTGCTATTTCCAACGCGCTGCACATTCTTCGTGACATGAGGTCTGCAAAGATCTACCACATAGATTGGTGGGCAATGGCTTCGGACAAAATCCAGGAGGTGGCCACGAAGCCAGTCTTCCATGGATGTGACATGGAGACTTCCGTTTCATGGTACTTGGGTCAGAGAGTGCTTGAAGATAGGAGAGTAGATGAGCCTGGGAGGGACATTGTACCTGGGTTCATAGGAGCCAACCTAGTTGAATCAGGAATGAGAATCTCAACAGCTTGGTCTATGAAGGAGATTAGCGACTCAGGAGTCGTTGGTTACTCAACGCAGGCAACAAAGGAGAAGGGAGAACAAGTCGCTCAGGTTGTCATTGACAGGATAGTATCGTTCATCCGAAAGATTGCAGGCAACGAATAGCTCAGCCTCACGTAGCCGCATTGGCTGTGGGCAGCCAAACAAGGAACTCTGCTCCGCGGCTTGGTTTGCCGGGAACACGGTCTGTCACGCTAATCCGCCCTCCATACTTCTCGCATATTCTCTGTGCTTGGTGCACTCCAACGCCGCCAAATCTTCTGTCAGGATCGAAAAGCCCTTCCTTCTTTCCATCGGTTATGCCCGGCCCGTTGTCGGCTATTCTAATGGTTGCCCCTCCATCAGATCTCCCAACGAACACCCACACCTTCCTTGGTGGCTTCTTGTTGTGAACGACAGCGTTCTCGAGCAAATTCATCAGCATATGCAACAGGTGCCTGTCAGCGTAGACGACTGTACCGGGAATATGATTCTCGACCTCGACCTCAATGTCGGCGTAGGTTTCCCCCAGCCTCCTCATAGCCTCATCAACCACTTGATCCAGCGGTACGGCTGATAGCTCCGTATTGAGGAAGCTCTCAGTCACTTGAGCCTTGGAGATTAGTGACTCACATGCCCTAACAGCGTCCACGATGCTATCTAGCAACGCTTGTGCCTGGGAGCTTGGGTTCTCCTGTTGAATCGCTTCGGCCGCCAATAGGATTGCTTGAAGCTGATTTCGAGTGTCATGAGTCAAGAGGTCGAGATAGAGAGTAGCAGTGTCTGCGGCAGCCTTGATTTCTCGTTCTGCCTCCGTGATTGCCACCAGAAGGTCAGCCACTTGAATTGCCGTACCAACCTGAGTCGCCAAACTTAGCAGAATCTCCCTTTCCTCTGTTGAGAAACCTTGTCCTGATATGCGCGGCCCGACAGTGAGAATCCCGACTAGGTCACTCTCACGATCTTTCACCGAGATGATGGGTACCAGCAGGTACCCTACGCCGCCCTCAAAGACCATGGAATCCTTTCCTTCGCCTAGGTTGGCTAGGGTGCCTACGTCAAGGGTGTGGAACCGCATTCTGTGTTTGAGGGATTTCTCCTCCAGAAGTACAAGCTGATTCTCTTCCTTCAGTAGATGAACCCCTATGTACGTTACGACAAAGAGGTTTGCGACACGACGCAGAAGCCTTTTGCCGAGCTCAGACAAGTCTATGATAGTGCCAATCTCGCGCGAAAACTCGTTCACTACTCGACGGTAGTCCACCCTCTCTCGCAAGATAGTGCGGTGGGCGGCTGTTCTGATGAAGTGATAGAGGATTGGCGCCGTCAGAATCATCAGCAATCCAGAAACAACCACTGATGCTGGAACGCTGATGGCCGTGACCATAGGAGCGGCGCCCTGGATTAGAATCGCCCCTCCGAATATACCGCCCATCAAGACTGTGACAAGTATGACATAAACAGTTCCCGAGTAAATCACCCGCCCAAGGTCCCACAGTCTGTATTGCATGACCGAGAAGCTAATGCTGATAGGCAGTACAAGAGCAGGTAGTGCTCCAAAGGCTGTGTCAAAGGCGAGTGTATGGTATATGCT
>JBHLOD010000084.1:4153-6143 GCA_048940825.1 Promethearchaeota archaeon
GTGGCTCGAATCTGCGGGCATCTCGTCACTTCTCTATCACAGAAGTGCTTGCAATGCAATCAGGCCGGATAAGTTCTGAGCAGACGCATAATAACGTTATTCGTTCAAAGAATCCCTGATTGAGAATCGGCCGCAATTCTCCTCGAGGCCCGCGTGTTTCCCGAAGCTCAGCCAAGGTCGGCTTCTCTTTCTGGTTCTGTGAGTTCCAGTGAATCTCTATTCCTGCCTGCTCATTCGTGTGACAAGCTTCTTTATCAATTCGAGTAGGGTTTCTATTTCATTCATGGTTAAATGACTGAGCGACTCCTCCATTTGAGCCAAAGCACCAGTTCTGAACCGATTGTACGCCCGTTTCCCTTTTGGAGTAGTTCGCAAGGTCACCACTCTTCTATCACTCTCAGACTGACCTCGTTTGACGTAGTTCTTGTCGACTAGGCGGTCAACAATGCCCGTTGCCGTACTTGCAGGCAGAGAGAAGCTCTCGACGATTACTTTCATATTGCAGGCTTCTGAATCGGCTATGAGATCAAGGACTAGGAAGTCATCAAGACTTAGACTTGTATCACCCAGAAACCATTTTACCTTTCCAAGAAGGCGAAGTGAGTCCACCAGATCATACATGAGGGCTTGACGGTTTCTTCTCATTTCCTGACTCCCGCCATGTACTCTTTGCGTTCCTTTTTGACGCGCTGCATGGAGTGGTGCCTCAATCTAATGTATATTTCGACACCCGATATTTCCTATACGAATATTTCGACACCGAAACATTATAAGAGTATCTTGTTGAGCCCAGGTCATGAGAGTTCTTCTTACTGGAGCCTTCGGCAATATCGGTGAGAGTGCGATGCTAGCACTCCTCAAAACTGACCACGACGTTTGCAGCCTTGAATTGCGAACCCCTCGCAATGAGAAGGTCATGAATCGCCTCTTGCAAAGGCGTGAGTTTGCGACCTTCTGGGGCGACATTCGAGATTCTGAAGTGGTCTTGAATGCGATGAAGGATGTTGAATGTGTCATTCATCTCGCGGCAATCATCCCTCCTGCATCAGATAGAAACCCCGATTTGACCAGGTCCGTAAACGTAGGCGGAACGGAAAACATTCTGGACGCTGCACAGGAATTGGGTAGCACGCCAAAGATAATCTACGCGAGCTCAATAGCCACGTACGGACATTGCACCGGAAGTGGGCCTCCGAAGACTGCTGACGACCCTCAAGTTGCCACAGATCTGTACACAGAAACCAAGATTCAATCAGAACAGTTGATTCGCCAGAGGCACTTTCCATGGACTATCCTTCGTTTTGGTGTCGTCCCTCCCCTGAACCTGAATTGGTTTGAAGCTGCAAGAGACCCATACATCTTCACTATCCCCCTTGAGCAGCGAATTGAGTTCATTCATACTAGAGACATTGGTCTTGCGATTGCCAATGCTGTATCTGCGGAGACAAATGGGAAGATTCTGCTGCTTGGAGGGGGTGAGAGATGCCGCATGACCTACAGGGAATTCATCTCTCGAACATTTGAAACGGTTGGAATGAGTATGCTACCAGATTCTGCGTTTCTGAATCCGACTTGCGATGAGGAATACTTCCACACAGACTGGATGGATACAGATGAGGCTCAAAGACTGCTGCAGTTTCAGACTAAGACCTTTGATGATTATCTGAAGGAGCTCCGCTCAACCATTGGAATGAAGAGGTATTTGGTGAGACTTGGAAGAGGCCTAGCAAAGAGGCAACTCTTGTCAAGATCGCCATACTATAGAGCCAATCTCTCGCAGCAGTAGCCGGGTGCTGCTAGCCGGCCATCACTTTAGAACTTGTTATATTGCAGCAAGGCAATAGTGGTATGTCAAACACTAGGAGATGGCGTTTTGAGTTCTAGATTCTTGCAGGGGAACAGACTCTACGGGCTAATCATACTCTCTCTGATTCTCGTTGCGATTGCCGCCTACATCAGGACAGTTGATGAATCACTGGGCACAACGATT
>JBHLOD010000085.1:0-6121 GCA_048940825.1 Promethearchaeota archaeon
CGACTCTTGACGATAGTTTGCAACTGGTGTTCCTATGCCGGGGCTGACAACGCAGGTGTGGCCAGACTGCAGCAACCCAGCACCGTACGCGACATTCGAGTTATGTGCACGGGTCGTGTTAGTGTCACTCACATTCTGGAGGCCTTCAGACTGGGCGCCGACATGGTCTGGATTTCAGGATGTCACTTTGGAGACTGCCATTATGTCGATGGGAATATCTCCTTTGAACGACGGTTTGCCATCGCGAAGAAGATTGTAGAGAAAGCTGGACTTGAGCCCGATCGTCTTCAGTTCACACAAATCAGTGCAAGCGAGGGGCCAATTTGGGCTGAAACTGTGAAGAAACTCTCCGAGCTAGCTGATAAGCTAGGTCCAAGTCCCCTAAGACCTAGGAGGCGCTGAAATGACGGAAACATGGGGCCAGTTCAAGTCCTTTGATGGCAAGAAGTTCGAAGCACTTGACGCGGAGTTCACCAGGGAAGTATCCAGTCTTCTAGGAGGCAAGGATCTCACAGCATGCTTCCAGTGCTCTAAGTGCAGTGCAGGGTGTCCAGTCAGCGACAAAGTCAACATACAGGTTCATGAACTGATGCGAATGCTTCTATTTGGTCTCAAAGAGGTCTTGGAAACAGACATGGTTTGGCTGTGCACGACATGCTACACTTGCCAAGAGCGTTGTCCGCAGGGAATAGACATCACGGACATTATCTTTGGACTGAAAAATACGGCTTTCAAGAAGGATATCGCTCCTCCTGGATACATCGCAGCAAGAAAGTCACTCTACGAGCAAGGACGATTGTATGAACCTACTGACTGGGAACGAGAGGATCTCGAACTCGGTGATGTGCCTGAGCTCAATGTCGAGGATACAAGGAAGATGCTCGACAAGACCGGGCTGATGAAACTCAAGGAGGGCGATTAGATGGCGCAGAGTTATGAGGTGTTCCTTGGTTGTGCCATCCCTAATCGGTTCAACAACTATGAATCCTCGATGCGTGCCGTTGCAGAGGAGCTTGGCATCAAGCTGATTGATTTTGACGGGGCGTCTTGTTGCGGGACAGTCGTTCTGAAGTCAATCGACGAGAATAGCTGGCTGGCTCTTTCCGGGCGTAACATAGCCCTCGCCGAGAATCGCGGGCATGACATATTGACTCCCTGCAATGGATGCTTTGGCTCACTCAAGGACACTGATCATGTCCTCCACGATGATGAAACCTATCGCAAGAAGGTCAACGCCGTTCTGAAGCCCTTGGGACTTGAGTATACAGGGAAGGCGAAGATACGACACCTTGTAGAGGTCCTCTATGAACTAAAGGACGAAATCAGGGCGAAGATAGTGAAACCACTCAACGGTCTACGTATTGCGTTCCATCCCGGATGCCACCTAATCCGTCCTTCGAATGTTGCAGGCTTTGACGATCCGGAGCTCCCAAGGAAGGTGGATGAACTGCTTGAACTAACTGGTGCAAAGAGCGTGCCTTGGGGCCTCAAGCTTTCATGTTGTGGTTCCCCACTTCTCATTGCTAGCGAGGATATTGCTTCGAATGTACTGAGGGACAAGATGATTTCTGCAAGAGATGCAGCTGCGAACTGCCTAGTGACGAACTGTCCAGCTTGCCATACACAGTTCGATGTACAGCTCATTGGAATGAAAGATGAGAACGGAGAGTCCCTTGAACTTCCTGCCCTGTTTGTCACACAAATCCTTGGACTTGCCATGGGTATTGATCAGGAGCCTTTAGGCTTGGAGCTGAACAGAATATCACTGGAACCAATTACAGATATTCTGGGAATCTAGGTGGAAGGCTTCTCTTCCGTGAATCTGCTCTTCCCATAGAACATTTCTCCAAGGCGCTGCATTGCGTCGCGGACACAGTCCTTCTTCCCGCTGACCTGAAGATGTCTTTCGCCGTCAAGTGAAATCAGAACCTCACAATCCTCAGCAATCTCGGAAACGACCTCCACTGGGATATCCTCCGGGAGCCTGATCCGGAAGAAGCTGACATCCTTCTCTCGCGGAATATCTGATATCGGAGTTCTTTCTGTATCTTCAGTAGGAATGTGCCCTTCAATAGCTCTCTGGAAACGCTCCTCCCATTCCAGTCTATAATTGACTCCTGCCTGTTCTTCAGCCCAGACCAATAGAGTTTCTCGGAGGCTGAGAATCTTGGTTTCCATCTCCAACCTAAGCCTCTCATCTGCATGGTCTGTGACCTTGATGTCATTCTCGAAGCTAGATAGGTATTCAATCACCATCTTGGAGTTGCGGAGGTCTGCGTACGTAAGATCTGGGATGAATACGTCTTTGGCACGTAGTTCACCTAGGAGGTCGTTGAGCACAGTCCAACCGGCCCGGAGGCCGCGAATTGTGACCATGCAGCTCACTCCTTGAGCATCTCTTCAATCTGATCCAAGAAGCTATGCTCACGCCACCACCTGAGATCGCGTGCTCCTGTTGGACAAATCGCTGTACAGGCACCACACCCTTCGCACTTCATCTCATCTGTGACGCTCTTCTTGACTCCCGGTTCGACCTCAATCATAGACACAGCATCATACGGACATATCTCGGAGTAATGGCATAGGTCGCATCCCACGCAAAGCTCTTGGTCAACCTCAGCGGTCTCGAGTTCAATCTCTACGGTCCCGAGGTTCAATGGCACAGCAGCTTCACTGGCCGCGCCTCTCGCCTGGTTCACTGAATCCGCCACGTTCTTCGCGTAGGTGACACCAAGAAACACTCCCGGCACTGTGGTTTCCACCGGTCTGTACTTCATATGCATCTCGGCGAAGAACCCATCCGCTCCTCTGTTGATGCCCAGAGCTTTTGCAAGCTCGTCCGAGTCACTGGGGCTCTCCAAGCCCAGTGCCAGAACCACAAGGTCCGACTTGATCTTGAAGGTTTCTTGGGCAAGAGTATCATAGACAGTCACTATGGCGCCGTCGCTATCCGGATCTTTCTCCACTGTGACTGGTCTGTCTCGTACCCATCGGAGATAGGCGACTCCGTTTTGACGGTTCTCGCGCCACATCTCCTCCATCCCATTCGCGTAGGGTCGGATGTGTTCTTTGTAAGCAGAGTAGACCTTGATGTCTGGGAACATCTCCTTGAGCTCGTGCTGCATGGTCACGATAGCTGAGCAACAGACTCTAGAGCAGTGCCTATTCCCCTCCCCTGGGTTCTGTCTTGAACCCACGCAATGGATAAAGACGGGGTTCTTTGGAGCCTTTTTCAGCTCTCCATTCCTGAGCCTTCTCTCAAGCTCCAGCGTAGAGATTACCGCCGGGATCTCCCCGTAGCCGTACTCTCCAGGTTTGGGCTCGTAGACATCAGTGCCAACTGTGACGACCATCGTGCCTATGCGATACACATCACGTTCACCGGACTCGATGTTCTCAATCTCGATGTCATAGTTGCCATAAGAGCCGTCACGGCTGACAACCCTTGATCTCAGAAGCACCTTGATGCGCTTCTCCTTCTCAACCTTCGCCACTAGGTCTTCTACAATGCCCTTCGCTGATTCCATTCTTGGAAAGAGGTGATGTAGTTCGTTGAGTCTTCCCCCCAAACGGTCCTGTTTCTCGACCAGTACTACGTCGAATCCCTTCTTCGCTAGGTCGAGAGATGCAGTCATTCCAGAAACGCCTCCACCGAGAACCATCGAAACGCGTGTCACTTCTACCTCTTTGACTGGCACTACCTCGGCGTTGATTGCCTTGGCGACGGCACTTCGTATCATGTCCTGTGCTTTCTCTTGTCGTTCATCTGGAGGTGCATTGGCATTCACCAATGTAAGTTGTTCTCTCAGGCCCACGGGTCCAATGAAATAGTACGGGGAGAGACCTGCTGCTTCCAGTGCCCTCCTGAACGTTTCTTGGTGTTGCAGTGGAGAACAGGAACCAACTACGACTCGGTTCAACTTGTGTTCCTTGATGGCTTCCGTAATCATCTCTTGGCCTGGATCACTGCACATGAACAGATAGTCTGTTGAATAGACTACGTTCGGAAGGTCATTTGCCCATTCCGCCAGCCCGGGAGAATCTATCACGTTTCCAATGATTCCTCCACAATGACAGATGAACACACCAACACGTGCCTCATCACCCACCTCTGCTGGAGGTATTGGCTCCGGTACGGGAGGCGTGGGGATGGGCAGCATCGAGTGAGCAGCCATTCCTGCTCCTTTGCCCTCGTTGACTGTGTCAGTCCCATCCTTGGGACCATTTGCACAGCCCGCGACATAGATGCCTTGCCGTGTGGTTTCTAGGGCAGCAGAGTTCGGGTGTGCTGCCTTCACCCAGCCATTCCCATCAATCTCAATCTTCAATATCTTCGCGAGCTCTTCTTGCCCTTCGTTGGGCCTGAAGCTGGCGTTCAGAACGACCATGGAGATCTTGTCAATCTCGATGATTTCCCCCTTCTCAGTGTCCTCCATCTTGACAAAGAGGTCATGGGTGTCTGGGTCCTCGCCAATCTCGGAAACACGTCCTCTGATAAAGTCAATGCCGTGATTCCTTTCGGAGTCCCACAGAAACTCCTCAAGGGCCTTACCGGCGGTGCGCATATCCATGTATGTGTAGACTATCTCACAGTGGTCCTCGGGATAGTGCATTCGTGTGACTTGTGCGAGCTTGAGTCCGAATGAGCAACAGAC
Source organism: Promethearchaeota archaeon (assembly GCA_048940825.1). Taxonomy (GTDB): domain Archaea; phylum Asgardarchaeota; class Thorarchaeia; order Thorarchaeales; family Thorarchaeaceae; genus SMTZ1-83. The sequence continues at coordinate 4,656 of JBHLOD010000085.1, forward strand.
TCTGTTGCAGTGGTCGCTATAGCCTCCGATGTTCTCTCTGATGTCCCTACTACCAACGCAGTTGACAAAGAGTATCTTCTCTGGTTCCTTTCCATCGGAAGGCCGAATCATGTGTGCATCAGTGGGTCCAGTAGGATGCGTCATTCTGTCATATTCTAGGCTGGTGACCACGTTTGGATAGATGCCGTAGCCGTACTCGCCGTAGTCGATAGGCTTGTACTCCTGAAAGCCAGTTGCTACCACTATGGATCCCACATTGAGCTCAACAAGCCTATCTTCGTCATCATAGTCTATGCAGTCTTGGGGACAGACAGCCGCACAGGTGCCGCAACCAATGCATGATTCTCTATCAATTGTGGCAACCAGCGGCACCTGCTGGGGGAAGTTCATGTAGATTGCCTTCCGAAGTGAGAGTCCATGATCGAACTCAGATGGGACCTCTACAGGACAGTTGCGGATGCACTGTTGGCAGCCGGTGCACGTGTCCTCGTTGACATAACGTGCCTTCTTTCGTATCGTGACCGTGAAGTTGCCTTGAGACCCCGTGACCTTTTCGACAGTTGAGAGGGCGTGGACTGTGATGTTAGAGTGCTTGCCAACATATGAGGTGAGTGGGGTCATCACACAGGCAGAGCACTCAAGCATCGGGAAAATCTTGTAGACTGCTACATAGTTGCCTCCGATACTCACCGACTTTTCAATCACGTGAGCGTGATGTCCTCCTTCCGCTAACGATAGGGCTGCATTTATCCCGGCCATTCCGGCTCCAATAACCAAGACATCAGTTGGTTTGCCTGCAGGTTCTGACTTCTTTGCTGACGTTGAGGCCATCTCGGAGTCTCCAAACTGCGGTTGTACTGGCGGCATCAGGGGACTGGCGATATAACCTTTCTGTCATGGACTCTTTCAAAGCTTGATGTGCAGGGTCATTGTCTGTCCTTCTTTGTAGCTCTCAGATACACAAATGCAAGCCCGGCCACAATCGCGGCTAGTAAATACAGGATGATTGGTATCCATAACATCTCCAAGCGCAAGAGATACGAGATGTCCCGACCATATCCAAAGGGCGCGGGGATGTAGATCCACGCCAAGAATGCAAAGTAGAGCAGCGTGACAAGCATCTTCACTTCTCTTCTAACATTCAAAGCGTACATGTATGTGAAGACCCACATGAACACGAAGCCAGATAGGAACATTGCCCACATGTCGGTACTGCCATGGTCTAGTGTGTTGAACACGGCGACGACTAAGGCATGCACACCTACGAACCCTTCGACAGTTATGACCCACCTCTTATCAACATGGACCGACGTGTAGGCCACCGTCATTTGTGTAAACAGCAAGAACATGTAGAAGAATCCAGTGAGTAACTGTGGGTCATAGAACATTGGATGGAACCAGAACGTGTAGACTAGAGCCCATGCAATCGGATACATGTGAATACGTCGCACGAGTCCAGACACGCG